>CBIHMX010000042.1:0-10673 GCA_966211115.1 uncultured Gemmatimonadaceae bacterium
GGGAGGGATTGGAGTGCGCGAAGCGGCCCAAGCGGCGCTCTTCGCGCCGTTCGGCGTCGCGGCCGTGCAGGCCGTGGCGACGGGACTGGTGTTCGAGGTCGTCATCATCGTCGGCGGACTGGTGGCCGGATTGATCGCCACTTTGACCCGGAGCCGGAACCTCGCGCGGCCGGCGACGGCGGAATCGATGCCATGAGGATCCTGCGGTCCCGCGAAACGCGACTGTTCCTGATCGCCTGGCTGCTCTACGCCGTGCACTTTGCGACCAACGTGGTCCGCGAGCATTATCCGGCGTTTTCGATCGTGGATCACGGAACGTTCCGTGTTGACGAATACCAGGGATTCCATGCCGACATCTTCGTGCACCGGGACGGGCACTCGGTCATCGGCAACCAGGTCTTCGTCTCGCTGCTGGCCGCGATTCCGCTGTTTGTCTTCGATCCGGCGCTGGACGCCATCGAGGCGTACAGCAAGGCGAAGCTCGCGCGTGACGGCGTGCAGAACGCGGAGTACCGGAGCGAGGACAAGCCGAACCGCGTGCGCTTCTTCCAGCTGGTCAAGGAACGGGGACTCGACCTGCGATTCGGTGCGGCCACGTTCGTCACGACGGCGTTCTTCATGGCGCCGATCACGGCGGCGTTCCTGGTCTTTTTCTACCGTGTGCTGCGGCGGCGCGGAGCGACGCCTGACGATGCCACCGTCCTGACCTTCCTGCTTGGCTTCGGCACCCCGGTGTTCTTCCGGACGTCCACGCTCAATCACAACCTCTTCGTCATGTACGCCATGTTCGCGGCGTTTGTCCTGCTATGGCCGCGATCGGGTGATGAGGGGGTTTCCGCCAGGCGCCGAGCGCTCGCCGGTTGCTTTGGCGGCGTGACCCTGGCCACCGACTACGTCGGCGTGATCATCCTGCCGCTCCTGTGGTTCTACTTCATGTTCTCCCGCAGGCGATCGGCGTCGTGGGTGACCGCGTTCCGCGAGTCCCTGGTGATCGTCGCCGGCAGCATCCCGCCGATTCTCTTCCTGCTGTATAGTCAGTGGGCCATGTACGGCAACCCGTTCCTTCCCGGCCAGGCGTGGATGCCTAACCAGAACCAGTACGTCGAGCAGGGCATGCGCGGGTTCACGCTGCCTGACCCGGAGCTCTTCGTCATGGGCCTGTTCGACCCGTCGTTCGGGATGTATACGTGGGGACCGATACTGCTTCTGGCGCTGTTGCCCGCGCGAAGGCTCGAGGCGCAATCGCTGGTCCTTCCGATGTTCGAGCGACGGTGGCTGGCGGTCACCATTCTGGTGTTCATGCTGTTCGCGTCAATGAACCAGTACTCGCGACTGCAGTTCAACAGCGGCTTCCGTTACCTCGTGCCGTTGGTGCCGTTCCTGATGTTGGCGATCGCCGACCATTGGAGGCGAATCCCGTCCCGGCTGCGATGGGCCATCGCGATCGTCGCCATCCTGCACTCGTGGGTGCTGGTGGTCTTCCGTGAACCGGTCGTGCAGTCGTGGCGGATGTTCATCGACGAAGGCGTGCAGCTTCCGTGGTATCGAGTCCTGACGCTCACCAGCGATCCCGCCAGTCCATGGATTGGAGCGTGGTGGATTCCCGCAGGCATACTCACAGTGACACTGCTCATCGCGCTGGCCATCTGGCGGTCGGGCGCGCGTATGGAGGACGACCGTGCTGTTTCCTGATCGTTCGGGGATGCACCGCATTTCGGTAGTTGTCCCCGTTTTCAACGAGGAGGAGATCATCGACCTCTTCTACGAGCGGGCGAAGAGCGTGCTCGGCGGGATGCATGAGCTCTCCTGGGAAATCGTCTTTGTCGACGATGGGAGCTCGGACGGTTCGTACACGAAGCTGTCGGCGCTCGCCAGCCGCGATCCCAACGTCAAGGTGCTGAAGTTCTCACGCAATTTCGGGCACCAGATCGCCATCACGGCGGGTGTCGATGAAGCGCGTGGCGATTGCGTCGTCGTGATCGACTCGGATCTCCAGGATCCGCCCGAAGTGATCCCGTCGATGGTGGAGCAATGGCGCCAGGGGTACGACGTGGTCTACGGCGTTCGTTCCGAGCGCGAGGGCGAGACCGCGATGAAGTTGATGACAGCGTCGATGTTCTACCGGCTGCTCGGCCGCCGGACGAAGCTGGCCCGCCGGGTGCTCGCGGCGCCTGACGAATGTGCAGATCCCGGCCAATGTCGGCGACTTCCGCCTGATGAGCCGTCGCGTCGTCGACCAGCTGAAGTTGCTGCGGGAAAAGGACCGGTTCGTGCGCGGGCTGGTGAGCTGGGTCGGGTTCAACCAGACCGGCGTCACCTACCACCGTGAAGCACGACAGGCGGGCGTGACCAAGTATCCGTTGCGCAAGATGATCAAGTTCGCCTTCGATGGCATCACGTCGTTCTCGACCGCGCCGCTCAAGCTGGCGACGTGGACCGGTTACCTGGCGGCGCTGGCGGCGGTGCTCTACCTCATCAGCGTATTGGTGCAACGGGCACTCGGGATCACGGTGGAAGGCTGGGCCACGATCATGGTTGCCATGCTCTTCCTCGGCAGCGTCCAGCTGATCTGCCTCGGCATCCTCGGCGAATACCTGGGGCGCATTTTCAACGAGGTGAAGCCACGCCCGATGTACGTGGTCCAGGAGCGAATCGGACTCGACGAGCCACGGCGCCAGGGTCCGTGAACGCGAGACGGGTCTTTGTCACCGGGGGCAGCGGGTTTCTCGGCCGGACGCTCCTCCCGGAGCTGAGGCGCATCGACGGACTCGAAATCGTTGCGCTCGATCGCTCGGGCGCGCTGGCCGGAGTGGAGCACACGACCGTCGTCCGCGGCGACCTGCTGGAGCCGGATTCCTATCGTCAGGCACTGGGCGGGTGCGACGGCGTATTGCACCTGGCGGCGGCCACCGGCAAGGCATCCCCCGAAACGCAACTGCGCGAAACCGCCGCGGGAACCGAGGCACTGGTCGACGCCTGCCTGACGAGCGGTGTGGAGCGCCTGTTGCTCGTCAGTTCGATCGCCGCCGCCTTCCCCGACAAGCGCGGGTACCCGTATGCTGTGGCGAAAGAACGCGCCGAGCGCGCGGTGTCCGCCTCGGGCCTGCGATACTGCATCCTCAGGCCGACGATCATCTTTGGCGAGGGATCGCCGATTCTCGCCTCGCTGGCGAAACTGGCGATGCTGCCGTTGGTGGTGGTGCCGGGCGCGGGGACTGCCCGCGTCCAACCGATCGCCGCCGTTGACGTGGTGAGGGCGATCCTCACCATCCTGCATAACGACCGCTTCGAGTCGGAGACGTTCGAAGTGGGCGGACCAGAATCGCTGACGATGGAAGCGCTACTCCAGCGAATCCGGATGAGCCGGACGGGCAAGTCAGGGCGTACGATCCACATACCGCTGGGGTTGATCCAGGCCCCGCTCGTCGTGGCGGAGCGGATCGGACTTCGCAAGATCCTGCCGGCCACCGCGGGCCAGCTTTCGTCATTCAAGCACGACGGGACCGCCGCTTCGAACTCGTTGCAGGAATTTCTCGTCCCCGACATGGCACCGCTGGACGGGCTGCTCGTGCCGGGTGACACGGTGAGCCCAAAGGCCGGCGCGCTCGACCAGGAGTGCCGCATCTTCACCCGTCACCTGATCGGTGTCGATCCCGATGATGTGGTCATGCACAACTACCGTGCGGCAGTCGCGACCCTTCCGGCGCTGAACACCGGCGGTCCCTGGGACCGATCCCTTCTTGCGCTGGCGCGCCGCGGCATCATCGGTGTGCGCTGCGCGGATTCGTTCGCCGCGTGGTTTGCACGCACGTCCGTCCTCCGCAAGCGGCTGGTGATGCTGCTCGCGATTCTCGAGACACGAGCCCCCTTTTCGGACCGGATCGACGAAGCGTCAGGCGGATCGGCGCCAGCGGCGATCGTTCGCGTGGCCCTGCGCGCTGGCTGGTCGCTGCTTCATCTCGTTGCCGGCGCGTTGATACTCGTCCCGATGCGCCTGGTATCTGGTGGCCGACGCGAGCCGGCGCGATGACGACGCCTGCGGTCACCGTCGTTGGTTCAGGCGCCAGTGGCGTACACTTCGCGCTCACACTGCTCCGGAAGGGTTACCGTGTCCGCATGCTCGACGTCGGGCGGCAAGGTCACCCACCGGTGCTGCCTGACGCCACGCTCAACGGACTGAAGCGCCGTCTCGACAATCCCCCGTCCTATTTCCTCGGTCCTGATTTCGGAGCCGCACTGCTGCCGGGGATCGACGAGGAGTATTACGGCCTCCCCCCGAGCAAGGACTTCGTGTTCGATCCGGTGGATGGATTTGAACAACAGACATCCGGCTTCGACCCACTCGTTTCCTTCGCGCGCGGAGGGCTGGGCGAAGCCTGGACCGGCGGGTGCTATCCGTTCAACGCGGATGAAATCACGGACTTTCCATTCGAGCATAACGAGCTGCTCCGGCACTACAACGAGGTGGCCCGGCGAATTGGAATCAGCGGCGCGGTGGACGACCTCTCCCGCTTCATGCCGGTTCACGATCATCTCCTTCCAGGACTCCGGCTCGATGAGCATTCCGAGCGGCTGATGTCGAAGTACGCTCGCGTTCGCGATCGCCTGAACGGACGCGGCGTGTTCATGGGACGCACGCGGCTGGCGACCTTGAGTGCTCCGCTTGGTGACCGCAAAGCCTGCGACTATCTCGGACGATGTCTCTGGGGTTGTCCTCACGGATCCCTCTATGTGCCCTCGATGACGCTCGTCGAGTGCCTGGCACATCCATCGTTCGAATACGTCCCGGGGGTGGAAGTGCTCCGCCTCCGCATCGGACCCTCGCAGCGTGTCGTCGCGGTCGTGGGACGCGTCCTGGGTGAAAATGCGGAGCGTGAATTCGCGGTCGATCGCGTAGCGCTGGCGGCTGGAGCCCTGCTCTCCACCCGCATCGTGTTGTCATCAGTGCTCGCCCACAGTGGAGAACGCGTACGCCTGTCGGGACTGATGGACAACCGGCAGGTCCTGATGCCGTTCGTGAACCTCGGAATGATCGGCCGGCAGTTCCGCGCCGAATCGTACCAGTATCACCAGCTGGGCATGGGCATCGCCGGCGAGTCTCCGCGCGATTACGTGCACGGGCAGGTCACCACGCTGAAGACGGCGCTCGTCCATCCGCTCATTCAGCGGCTGCCGCTGGATCTGGCGACGGCAACGTATGCGTTCCGGGCGCTGCACGCCGCGCTGGGACTGGTCAACGTCAATTTCCGCGATACGCGACGCGCCGAAAACTTCGTCGAGCTCACGGAAGGACCGGCGCCACGCCTTCGGATCCACTACCAGGCGGATGCCGGTGAAGGCGATCGCCTGACGAGAGCACTGCGACGGGTGAGGAAGGCCCTGTTCAGCCTCGGATGCATCGTGCCGCCAGGCATGGTGCACGTTCGGCCGATGGGGGCCAGCGTCCATTACGCGGGCACGATACCCATGACGCGGGAGGCGGCGCCGTTCACCACCAACGAATACGGCCAGAGTCGTGATTTCGAGAACCTGTTCCTGGTCGACGGCGCGACGTTCCCGTTTCTGCCGGCGAAAAACATCACGTTCACGCTGATGGCGAATGCCGTCAGGATTGCCGAGACGGCATTTCAGCCCTGACTCAGCGTCGTGGAGGAGGGAGAAGTGACCGGAGCGAGTGGATTACGTGACTCGTCGTGTCCGCTCGCGTGAGTCCCGAGAGATCGGTGGAGATATCGAATGCCTCGATGCTTCCATCCCCGTACCGGATGACCTGGTGCGAAGAGTCGACGATGCTGATCATGTCACCCGTTGCGGCTCGTGCCCACGTGGGGAGTCGCGGGTCATGACGGATCTCGGAGTACGCAGGCCCGGCGCCCCCGGTGCGCGACGAGTCCCACATCGACCGGAGGGATTCGCCCGGCAGTTTGCCTTGTACACCGGACAGATCGATGATCGTGGCCGCGACGTTCCGGATGGACACGCTTTCGGTGACGCGAACGCCGGGTGGAATGACACCGGGATACAGCATCACCAGTGGCACGTGCAGCGATCGCAGGTAGAGCGAGTTCCCATGATTATAGAGTCCATGCTCGGCAAACTCCTCGCCATGGTCCGAAAGGATCACGAGAATCGTGTTGTCGAGCAGGTTGCTGGCTCGCAGCTCGCTAATCAGCTCGCCGACGGCGGCATCGAGTCCGGCAATGGCCGCTTCATATGCGCGCTCCATTGCCGGGCCGATCAACGGCCCGAGATCCTCGGGCTCGAGGTGAGCGCGCGTGCGGGCCTGTCGTCGCTCGCTGGCGCTGGCATCGGCACCATACCAGCCGAACCGAGTCGCCAGGGAATCCGCCGGCAGGTAGGGCGCATGCGCGTCGAAGAAGTTCACGAAAGCGAAGTACGGACGCTCGCGATCGCGCTCGAGCCACCGGACCAGCGCCTGTGAATTGGTGGCGGCATCCGTCCGCGCCAACTGGTTGTCGGGGCCGAAGACGCGGCGGGTGATCGCGCTGGTGAACAGGAGTCGCAACAGGGCCGTGCTGCGCGCGACCTGCTCCACCCCCAGCCGGTGTTCGTCGAAGTGCGCGAATCCGCGACCGAGTCCCCACGCACGTGTCACGAACACGCGGTTCGCCGAAAAGGCGCCAGTGCGATAACCGGCGGCGCTGAACACTTCGCCGATCGTGCGATCCGCATCATCGAGGGGAACGCGCCAGGTGGCCGACAGTTCGTGCGCCCAGCGACCGGTGAACAGACTGGCGTGTGACGGCATCGTATACGACGACGGCGAGATCGCGCGGTCGAACGCGACTCCGCCGCGGGCGAGCTCCGTGAGGTTCGGCGCCGTCGGGCGTGAATGACCGTAGAGATCCAGCGACGCCGCGCGGACGGTGTCCCAGAGGAGGATCAGGACGTTCGGCGCTCCGGGAGCGGCGGCGCCGAGTTGCTGGATGTCCCGCCGTTCCCGGATCACGGGCCACACCGCCATCGGGATCGCGATGCCCAGCGTCAACACGGACAGGGCGATGGTCACCGGCCTGACGGCGCGCGCCGCGAGCGGTGACGAGGCGATTCGCGGGGCGATGGCGACACTCGCGCCCACGACGAGGACCAGCAGGGCGAGTGGATGCAGCCGCGGCACGTACATGGCCGCCGTCATGCCTAACGTCAGCAACGCGGCAAACCACGTGACCGTGGGGCGGTTCAGCCGGGGGAACCAGCGGCCGAGCAGGGCGAGCAGCGCGAAGATGACACCGAACACGAACAGGCTGCCCGCGGGCGCCATCCACCACGCGTGCACACCGTGATCGAGCGGCTGTCCACTCAACTGCCAGTTCGCCACCCGAGCGCCGTTCTCCAGCAGACCGGCCAGCAGCGCCATTCCGAGCGCGAGCGTAATCCGCGAAACCCGGGACCCGCCGGCGAGCGGCGACCCGGCTCTCGGTACGTCCCGCTGCGGATCGGTCACCGCGTCAGTCGTTGTCGGTACCAGTCGATCGTAATAGCCAGAGACTCGTCGAAATCATGACGCGGCTTCCAGTTCATCAGCGTCCGCGCCCTGGTGCAATCGAGGTACTGGCGTGGAATCTCGTTGGTGGCGTGGCCGAGAATGGTCAGCGACAGGTTCGTCTTGCCGGTCAGTTGCAGGATCCGGTTCGCGACCTCGACAACACTGAGTGGTGTCTCGGTCCCGAAGTTGAACGCTTCCCCGCTGAAATTCTCGCCCGGGACACGTTCGGCCAGCTGCAGGTAGGCGTCGACGGCGTCGGCCACGAAGAAGTAGTCGCGGACGAACGTGCCGTCGCTCCGGATGATGGGAGACTCGTCGTACAGGGCCGACCGGATCGTTCCCGGAATGAGCCGGTTGAAGTTGAGGTCACCGCCACCATACAGGTTCCCGCAGCGGGTGACTGCCACCGGCAGGCGGAAGCTGTGGTAATACGCCTGCGAGATGAGGTCAGCGCAGGACTTCGACACGTCGTACGGGAAGCGTCCGATGAGCGGCGTATCCTCCCGATACGGGAGCTGCGGGTGTGCACCGTAGGCCTTGTCGCTCGACGCAACGATCACGCGCTCGATGCGCGGCATCAACTGGCGTGCCGCCTCGAGCAGGATCCACGTGCCACGGATATTGGACTCGAAGGTCGAAAGCGCCGACCGGCTCGCGGTGCCCACGATCGTCTGGGCGCCGAGGTGGAACACGGTGTCGATTTCGTATTCGTTCATCGCGCGCAGCAGCAGCTCGTAATCCTCGAGCTCACCCCGCACCAGGCGGCACTTCGAGAGTGTCCCCGACGTCGCGGCTTCGCTGTCGGGGACCCAGTCGCGCACGAGGCAGACCGGGTTCGCGCCACGGGCCAGCAGTTCGGCAGTGAGGTGCGAGCCTAACAAGCCGGTGGCGCCGGTGACGAAGACGTTGCGCTGTTTCCAGAAACTCACGATCGCCTCCACGGCGCCGAACCGCTGGTCCAGAGACTCTCGAGCAGGTCGCGTTCGCGCAGCGTATCCATGGGCTGGAAAAAGCCGGGGTGCCTGAAGGCCATCAGCTGGCCGTCCCTCGCCAGGTGTTCGAGCGGGTCGCGCTCGAGGATCGTGTCGTCGCCGGCGAGGTATTCGAACACACCCGGCTCGAAGACGAAGAAGCCGCCATTGATCCAGCCGCCTTCGGCCTGCGGCTTTTCGGTAAACTCGCGCACCGTATCGCCGTCGATCGAAAGTCCGCCGAATCGTGCCGGCGGTCGTACCGCCGTGACGGTGGCCATCTTCCCGTGATGTTCGTGAAAGGCGAGGAGAGCGTTGATGTCCACGTCCGACAGGCCGTCGCCATAGGTGCACACGAACCGGTTGTTGCCGATGTGCTGCTGGAGGCGCCTGACGCGACCTCCGGTCATGGTATCGAGCCCGGTGTCGACGACGCCGACGCGCCAGTCGAGCCGGCTGCGGTTGAGCACCTTCATGGCGCCGTCGCTCAAGTCGACAATGAAGTCGCTCTCGTGGGTGACGATGTTCCGGAAGTATTCCTTGATCATGTCACCGCGATAGCCGCAGGCGACGAGGAAATCCCGATGCCCGTGGCTCGCGAAGAACGACATGAGGTGCCAGAGGATCGGCCGTCCACCAATCTCCACCATCGGTTTCGGCCGGGACTGCGTCTCCTCGGAAAGTCGCGTGCCGCGTCCGCCGGCCAGGATGACAACCATCATGCTCAGGCGACTCGTGGGTTCGGAATCGGAATGATGAAGCGGCCACCGGCGTCTGCATAGTCGCGCTGCTGCCGCATGATCTCGTCGGCAAAGTTCCAGGGCAGCACGAGCAGGTAGTCCGGTCGCCGCTCGGTGATGGTGTCGACCGCCAGCACCGGAAGGTGCATGCCGGGCGTGAACAGGCCGACCTTCAGCGGGTTGCGATCGACGGTCCATGGGAGCACATCGACACCGATGCCGCAATAGTTCAACAGCGTGTTGCCCTTGGCGGGGGCGCCGTATGCCGCGACGGAATTGCCGCTCGCGATCAGCGCCCGCAGCATTTCCAGCAGGTCGTGACGATTCTGCGCCGCGGCGCGCCCGAAATCCTGCCAGCGCGCGAGCGTCGTCAGCCCTTCGACCTGTTCCATGGCCATCATCGACTGCGGTTGCGCACCATGGACGCCGCCTTTCCGGAACGCGGTCCGGATCGAGCCCCCGTGCACCGACACGCGCTCGACCGATTCGATCGACAACCCCGCCGACTCGGCCACCCGGGCGAGCGAGGTCACCGAGAAGTAGCTCAGGTGTTCGTGGTAGATCGTGTCGTATTCCCCGCGCTCCAGCATGTCGAGCGCGTATGGGCATTCGATGAAGACGAGGCCATCATCGGTCAGCAGGTCACGGCAACCGGCCAGGAACCCGACCGGATCGTCGACGTGGGCAAACACGTTGTTGCCGATGATCGCCTTGGCCCGGCCGAACGATGCGCCGATCGATGGCCCCGCGTCGCGATCGAAGAATCGACTGACGGTCTCGATTCCGCGCGCCCGTGCCATGTCCGCGATGTTGCGCGCCGGTTCGATGCCCAGCACGCGCACGCCGCGTGACTTGAAGCAGGAGAGCAGGCTGCCGTCGTTGCTCGCGATTTCCGCCACGAGGTCGGAGCCGGCCAGGCCCAGCTTCGCGATCACCGCCTCGGCATATCGCTCGTTATGCTCGGCGATCGTCTCGGAGGTGCCGGTGACGTAGAGGTAATGCCCGAACAGAACCTCCGGGTCGACGACGTCGAGGATCTGTACCAGGCTGCAGTCCCGGCAGAACGCGAGCTCCAGCGGAAAAACCGCCTCGGTGGCGAAGTCGGCAGGACTGCGCAGCAGTGCGTTGGCGAGCGGTTGATCACCCAGGTCCAGTACCGGCTCGAGGCCGGTGCCGCCACAGGCGCGGCAGGTCTCACGGCGGTGATAGACGCCCGTCCCCGTGGCATCCACGGCACGAACCGACGGCCGGGATGCGGTCATCGGGCCGTGCGTCCCGGCGACTCGCCGGCCCCAGGCACCGCGATGGGCGCGCGACTGACCTCGGCTTGCCACCGGCGCAGCTCCGGCGAAAAGCGCAGCCGGAGCACTCCCTTCACGAACTCCCAGCAGGTCGACGGCTTCACGTGCGACACGCCGCTGCCCCGCATCCGGGCGAACACGTTGTACTCGAGCA
>CBIHMX010000043.1:0-10637 GCA_966211115.1 uncultured Gemmatimonadaceae bacterium
CCCGCCGGCCAGCGCGAGAACGACGTGTTCGTAGAGGAACTGCCGCCTGAGGTCGGAACGATCGCCGCCCAGCGCCAGCCTGACCGCCGCATCCCGGCGGCGATCCGCGGCGCGAGCCAGTACCAGTCCTCCCGCATTGCCGGTCGCGATGAGCATCACGATTGCGACCGCCGCGAGCAGGAGCCAGAGCTGCTGGTCGCGATCACCGATGAGGTAGTCGGAGAGCGACCGCATCGAGGGCAGGGCAGTCAGCGGACCGTTCTCCGCCTTCACGGCGGCGCCGGCGCGCTCGACATCGGCCGCGGCCGCGCGGATCGACGTACCCTGTCTCACTCGCGCGAATACTCGCGTACCGAATGCGGAACCGCGCTCGTCGAACGGCAGGTCGCGCATCGAGCCCATGTTGACCAGCACCGCTGGTTCCGTACGGGGAAACGAGAAATCGCCCGGCAGGACGCCAGTGATCGTGTGCGGAATGCCATCGAGCGTGATGGTGCGTCCGACGATGGTCGGATCAGCGCCGAATTCCGTCAGCCAGGTCGAGTGGCCCAGCATGGCCAGCGGCGCTGACCCTGGCTCTGTCTCACCCGGGAGGAAAGTTCGACCGATCTGCGGCCGCAGGCGAAGCACGCCAAAGAGATCTCCATAGACGGCGCCGCCGGTGAGCACCCTGGTCTCTGCGCCGGTGCTGAGATGGAAGCTCCAGCCGACCAGACCTCCGTAGGCTGCAAAGGAAGTCGTGCGGTCGCGCCAGTCACGCAGGTTGGGGATGGACGTCGAGATGCCGAATCCGCGCGATGATGTCACGTCGATGGTGACGAGCTCCGCGGGATCATCGAAGGGCAGGGGCCGCAGCACCACCGCTCCCACGACGGCGAAGACCGCACTCAATCCGCCCACGCCGAAGGCAATGGTGGCGAGTTGCAGGGTGGTCGACCAGCGTGCGCGGAGGAGGGAGCGGATGCTAGTACGCAGCTGGCTGGTCATGATCGGCGTCGGTGAAGGACGGTTGTCTTGCGAGGTTCGACATCCGGACGCGGCAGCTCGTTTGAACGGGAGGAAACGGGTCGAAGCCGGCAGGACGGCGGGCGATCGGGGCCGCCCGGGCCGCGTCAGGTGTCGTTAGGCGTCGGCCGGCAAATGGCTATCGGCAGGCTCACCATTGCGCGATGACACACCGCAATCCTATATTCGTCCATCACTTCGCGTTCGCGCGGGGACTTCGCTTGGCTGCATCGCGACAACAAACAATCGAGTGCGCTTCCCTGGCCGCTGATGTTTACGTGGCTGGCAGGTTCGAGGCCCCACCCTTGAAAGTTTGCGAGGTCTCTTTTACCAGTTTATGTGTCGCTTTTTGATTCTCTGTCATTGAAACCGGGCTTCTGGTCCGGTTTCGCTTATGTAGAGATGGTCGTCCTGCGGAACGTAGCCCCGCTGGACATGCTGTTTGAGAAGACCAGTCTGTCGCAGTTTTTTGCGCCGAAGTTCCGGCGCGCGGAACCAGTCGGGTGTTTCGCATCCGGCTGTTGCCGACCAATCCACCGGGGGATTGGACCGGCGTTCAACACCCTCTCCATGGAGAGAACAATGGCTGCGAAGAAGAAGAAGGCTGCGAAGAAGGGCGGCGCCAAGAAGAAGAAGTAGGCAACCGCTCGTTGTTTGTAACAAGGAAGCCGGCGCTTTTCAGCGCCGGCTTTCTTGTTTTTGAGAGGCAGGATTTACGCGGTACCTCAACCCACGGAACGGCGAGTCTCCGCGAATTGACGCGGATGTGAAATCAGGCCCGATCGGTGCTTATGGGTTCGCCGCTCGTTTCGTCTTCTATTGAATAGACGTACGCCGTGAGGCGCGGGGTCGGGTCTTCATGCGGGCCGCCGGATATCACGATGCCGATCGGCTCCTGCGGTTCATTCTGTTGACGACGCTTTGGCATTGCACTGCTCACTCTTGAAGGATCGCGAGCAGATCGCCCGCGGCGCCGGGCGCCAATGCAACGACAGTGCCTGCCCGTCCGAAATCGCAAGCCGTTGAACTACAGCGTGATACGACTCCGGTATCCGACCGCCAAGTCATGCTTCGTATCAAATTGACACGCTGCATTTGAGACAGCTGTCTCATTCCGACACGGCGTCACGGCTCGAGTGGAGAGGACTACGCGACCGACTTGCGCGCCAGGAACGTTCGCGATTCCCTGCCGTCCACCACCGAAACATCCCAGCCGCGATACCGGGCCCGAAGCTCTTCCATGGTCACGTCTGATTCATTGGAATTGAACGTGTCCACGAGGTGAACTCCGCCTTCGAGCGTCGACGTCTTGAGCATGTCGATCACCCGGGTCCGCTGCTCAGGGCTGAGTCCACGAAACGCTGACGGCGTCACGACGACGGCGTTGAGCGGGGCATCGGGCGACCAGGCGTCGAGCCCGATCGGCTGGCTGTTCACACGCGACATCAGTCCGACCTGGCTGGCCGCCGACACCACCCGTTCGACGACCTCCTCGTTGTCGTCGAGCGCGGTGACCTGGCAGCCGCGGGCGGCGAGGTACAATACCGGGCCCTCACGCCGCACCCCGGCTACCAGAACCCGTGAATCCGCGTCAGGCACGATTTCCCGAACCAGCGGTGCGTCCGCCGCCATGCCCCAATGCGCATGATCGCGATACATCGCGAGCAGCTTCAGCCGCCGCTTCCGCCAGGTGGAATACTTCGGGAGGCGAAGGCGCTGCCCGATGATCCGGTCGACCTCGGAACAGAGCACGAGCTCGTCGAACTCGGGCTGCGTCCGGTCGCGGAGAGCCGACACGGCTTCGTCGCCGATCCGGAGAATCGCCGGGCGCGGAAGGGAGAACTTGTAGTTCTCGATCTCCTGCTCGACGTACACCTCGTATTCGTGCTTCAGTGAAACCTGCAATCGCGGAGCCATGTCCCTCGGCCGGCGGGTCGCGCGACAAGTTAGGCACACTCGTCAGGCAGGGCAAGAGTGAATCGAAGACGCTCGCGAAAATGCATAACGCTCATGATTTTCGCCATCAGTCATCTGCCCCTCCGCCATCACGGTGATGCCTGAACTACCCGAAGTCGAACACGCCGCGTCGATCGCACGCAGTACCGCCGTTGGTCGCACCATAACGAGCGTGACGCTACACCATCGCGCCCAGCGCCGCGGCCTCCCGCTGCGCGCCGCCCGCTCGCTCGCCGGTGATCGGGTGCTGGCGGTCGTGAGACGGGGCAAGGCCCAGGTTTTCCACCTCGCCAGCGGACGCGAGCTCCGCGTGCACTTCCGCATGACCGGCGACTGGCTGCTTCCGGGCGACGCCCCGCTCCCGCGCACGGTCCGCGCCGTCATCGCGTTCGACGACGGTGCCCGCCTCGCTCTCGATGACCCCCGGGCCCTGTCCGTCCTGTCGTTATGCGAAGCGCCTGACGAGACTGACCGGCTCGGTCCCGACGCCCTCGATCCCGCACTCAGCGGCGAGCGACTCGGCCAGGCCCTCGCGTCCCGGCGGATCCCCATCAAGGTCGCCCTCCTCGACCAGTCCATCATGGCAGGCGTCGGGAACATCTACGCCTCCGAAGCCCTCTGGCGCGCCCGCATCGATCCGCGAACCCCCGCCAACCGCGTCAGCACACCAAAGCTGCGCGAACTGGTCCGGGCCATTCGAATGACGCTGCGCAATGCCCTGCGCCGGCAGGAGCGTTACTACCGCTCCGGCACCGCGGCGACGGATGAAGGCAGGTTCAGGGTCTACGACCGCGAGGGCGCGCCCTGCCGGCGCTGCGGAACAAAAGTGCGACGGATCACACAGTCCGCGCGCTCGACCTACTACTGCCCCACTTGCCAGAAGCGGTAATGATCCAGCCCCAACCGCTGGCCCAACCCAGAGCATTTACTCCGCCCGCACGACCGCTCCCTTCAGGTATCCCGTCTCCGGAATCGTGAGTACTTCCGGATGATCCACCGGTTGCCCCGTGATCCGCTCCAGCACCAGGCGCCGTCCACTGTCCGCGGCCGCGTGCTCGATCATCTCGAGAAAAAGCGAACGCGTCAGGTGATAGCTGCAACTGGCCGTGAACAACACGCCGCCAGGCGCGAGCAGCCGCATCGCCCGCAGGTTGATCTCGTGATACCCGCGCAGTGCCGCCTCCAGCGCATCGCGCGTCTTGGCGAACGCCGGCGGGTCGAGGACGATGGTGTCGAACCGGTCACCGGCGCGATCCCGGTCCCGCAGGAAGTCGAACACGTTCGCTTCGATCCGCTCGATGTTGGACAGCCCGTTCAAGCGCGCGTTTTCACCAGCGCGCTGCAGCGCCTCGGCTGACGAATCCACCGCCACGACCTGTTCCGCGCCACGGGCCAGGTGCAGCGAGAACGACCCGTGGTAGCTGAAGCAGTCCAGCGCCCGGCCGTTCGCGAGCTTACCCAGCCGTTGCCGGTTCTCACGCTGGTCCAGGAACGCCCCGGTCTTCTGGCCCGTCCACGGCGCCGCCGCATAACGAACATCCTGTTCGCGGACGACGACCTCCGTGGGCACATCGCCGTGGAGGAGGACCGTTTCCCGGGGCAGGTTCTCGCGCGACCGGACGGGCACGTCGTTGCGGGCCAGCACTCCCTCCGCGCTCGTCAGGCGGACGAGCACATCGACGATCTCGTCGCGGAAGACGTCCAGTCCGGCGCTCAGGATCTGCACCACCAGCCAACGGTCGTACCGGTCGCAGATCAGGGACGGCAGTCCATCACCCTCGGCGTGCACCAGGCGGTATCCCGTGGCGGCATCGCCGATGCCGCTCCGCCGCGCGATCGACCGCGCCAGTTGGCGTTCCCACCAGGTGACATCGATCTTCGCGTCGGCCGATTCGTCGAGTCGCCGGAGCGAGATCTCTGACGACGGGCTCCACAGGGCAACGCCGATCCACCGGCCTCGATCGTCCCGCACCCGCACCACTCCGGCCGGTCCGGTCGGCCGCTTGCGGACGTCGCTTTTGAAGATCCACGGGTGGCCGCGTTGCCACCGGTCCGCGCCCCGCTGCGATACGGTCGCCGAGTCGGGCACGGGCGTCAGGGCCGCGCCGACGCCGCCTGCCGGCGGAGCGCCCGCATCCGTCTCACGGCCTCGTTATGCTCGCGCAAGGTCCGCCGGAACTCGTGATGGCCGTCCGGATGGGCCACGAAATAGAGAAACGGCACGTCCGCCGGGAACAGCGCCGCCTCGATGCTGGCACTCCCCGGCGACGCGATCGGTCCCGGCGGCAGCCCGGCGTTGCGATACGTGTTGTACGGCGACTTCACTTCGAGGTCACGGTACAGCACGCGCGACACGCGGCGCCCTAACGCATAGATCACCGTCGGATCGGCCTGGAGCAGCATGCCGCGCTTGAGCCGGTTGTGGTAGACGGCCGAGATCAGCGGCCGCTCCGTGGCCACCCGCGCCTCCTTCTCGATGATGGATGCCAGGGTCATGACCTGGTGGCGGGTCATGCCGAGCTTCTCGAGTTGCGCGTTCCATTCCGGTTTCCACCGGCGCTCGAATTCCGAGACGAGCCGCCTGACGATAGGCAGCGGTGCCGACCCTTCCGGGAGCAGGTACGTCTCAGGGAACAGGTATCCCTCCAGCGTTCCGGTCGGAATGCCCAGCCGGCGCACCAGCCCTGTGTCGCGGGCCGCGGAGTCCAGGGCGGCTTCGGGAATCTTCATCACCTTCGCAACGGCCGGCACGATCGTCCGCAATTCCCACCCTTCGGGGATCGTCACCGTGAACACGATCCCGCGCCCGGCCTCGAGCGCGCTGATGATTGCGTTCCACGAGTCGCCGCGGTCGAGGATGTAGGTCCCGGCCTTGATGCGGCGGTCGCGCTCGCGAAGCTTGGCATAGAGACTGAACGCCCGCGCCGACCCGATCACCCCGGCGGCCTCGAGCGAATCGGCCGCGTGCCGCATCGATGCCCCGATCGGAATGACGACCCGCGCGTTGCCCTCTCCGCACGCCGTCAGCGACAGCAGGAAGAGCAGGCCAAGGCCAGACCGCCTGACGAGTCGCGGTCTCACGGTGCTGGCTCTGTCAGTTGGAGGGCGTGTTGCAGCAACACCGTCGCGGCCAGGGCGTCCACGTCCCCCTTCCGGCCGCGTGTCGACCCGCCCATCTCGCGGATGGCGCGCTGGGCAGCAGCGGTCGTAAAGCGCTCATCGACCAGCCGCACCGGCAGCCCGCTGCGTTCACCGAGGAGCATCGCCAGGCGTCGCGCCTCGCCGCTTCGTTCGGTTTCATCGCCCTCCTGGTTCAGCGGCAGTCCCACGACGAATCCCTCAGCTTCCAGTGCCTTGGCTCGCTCGATGATCTCACCCACCGGCGCCCGTTTTCCCAGCCGTCGCATCAGATGCCCGACCGGCGACGCGATCGTGCCCGTCGGGTCGCTGATAGCGAGACCGATCCGGCGGTCACCGAGGTCAATGGCGAGTAAGCGCATCGTTTCTGATCTATTCGCCAATCCGGGTTCGCTCACGTCTCACGACTCACGTCTCACGCTATTGGGTCATGAGTTGAAAAAACTCCCGATTCGTCTTCGACTTCTTCATCTGCTTGATGAGGAACGTGATCGCCTCTTCCGAAGGCATGTCCCCGAGAAACGTCCGCAGCAGGAACACCCGGTTCCGTTCCTCCTGGTCCAGTAGCAGCTCTTCCTTGCGCGTTCCCGACTTGTTGATATCGATCGCGGGGAAAATCCGCTGGTTGGCAATCTCCCGGCTCAGCACGAGCTCCATGTTGCCGGTACCCTTGAACTCCTCGAAAATCACCTCGTCCATGCGCGAGCCCGTCTCGATGAGGGCCGTCGCCACGATGGTCAGGGACCCGCCACCCTCGATCTTACGCGCCGAGCCGAAGAATTTCTTCGGTCGCTGCATGGCGGACGCATCCAGGCCGCCGGAAAGGATTCGCCCCGACTGCGGGAGCACGCTGTTGTGGGCGCGCGCCAGGCGCGTGATCGAGTCCAGCAGGATGACCACGTCGCGACCGGCTTCCACCAACCGCTTCGCTTTTTCGATGACCATCTCGGCCACCTGCACGTGTCGTTCCGCCGGCTCGTCAAACGTGGAGCTGATCACCTCGGCGCGCGGAACGTTTTCACGAAAGTCGGTCACTTCTTCCGGACGCTCGTCAATGAGCAGGACGATGAGCGTCACCTCTTCGTGGTTGGCCGAGATCGCGTTCGCCATCTTCTGGAGAAGGATCGTCTTGCCGGCACGCGGCGGGGCGGTGATGAGCCCTCGTTGTCCCTTGCCGATCGGCGCGATCAGGTCCACGATCCGCATCGACAGGTCGCCATCTTCGAGGTGGAGGCGCTCATCCGGGTACACCGGCCGCAGTGTGTCGAAGCTCGGCCTTGTTATGTCCGGCTGCGGCTCGCCGCCGTTGATCGTCGCCAGGCGCAGCAGCGCCAGATATCGCTCCCACGGCTTTGGCGGCCGGACCTCGCCGCTGATGGTGTCGCCGGTGCGCAGGTTGAAGCGCTTGATCTGCGATGGCGACACGTAGATGTCATCGGGCCCAGCCAGGTAGTTCCAGTCCATCGCACGCAGGAACCCGTACCCTTCGGGCAGGATTTCCAGGACGCCCTCGGCCTGGAGGGTCGTCGACCCGTCGAGCAGCCGCTGCTCGATGCGGTAAATGAGATCCTGCTTTCTCAGGCCTGACGAGTTGGGAACGTTCAGGCTGTCGGCAAGGGCGAGCAGTTCGGGGATCGATTTTTGACGGAGTTCGGCGATGTCCATCTGAACTCAGATGGGAGGGGAGTCGTGAGACGAGAAGATCTCGACGATGACGGTGTGCGACGGCAAGGTCGCCGGGGGAGGGGAGGGCCGTTCCCGCGAACAGATAGAACGTTCACAGGTTTCTGGCAGTGCGCGAGGCGGGATTCGAACCCACGACCTTCGGCTCCGGAGGCCGACGCTCTATCCAGCTGAGCTACTCGCGCGTGGTCCGGCAGACGTCTGGCCGGGATCCGAGAGAGCGGCCTAGAGTAACCGGGCACGAAAGGTAATACAAGCGACCGGGCAGGCCGTTCTCCACCGCCGTTCGGTGTGTTTATCGTTCTTGCCGACGTTGCTCCACCGGACTACCGACCGCGGACTCGACGCGCGGTATCGGCTCTGCACGTTCCTGCAGCAATTTCGTCGTGTAGCGCTGGTTTTCGGAGATGCGCTCGACTTCGACGGCAATCGCGTCGACCGCGTGCTTGATACCCGTCACATCCTGGGCCGAAGCAAACAATTGTGTGGCCCGGCGCGTCGCCCGCCGCCACAGGAACCGTCCAACCAGGATAGAGCCAAGAATGAGCCCCAACGCCTGGGCGATCATCAGGCTTTCATAGCGTTTCACGAGTAGTGCTTCGCGCGCCGAAAAATCCTCACCAGGCACCGAGATCACGGTCGCATTGCCTCCCTCGCCCTGCGTCTCCGCGCTGCCGACGCCCCGTGCAACCGCGTTGGCGATGGCCTCATCGGCTTGCGCACTCTGGCGTTGGAGCTCACCACCCCTCGTTCCACGCTCACTGATCTGCTGCTCATACTCCTGCATGAGCCTTCGATCGAGCGTCGGATTCGAGGACGAATTCGCGCGTGCCTCGGCGTTCAACCGCTCCTGCGCGAGCCTGCCTCGTTGTTCGGTGACCCGTTCGAGCTGGTCGCTCAATACGTCGCGGCTGCGCAAAAGGGTTTGAAGCTCAGCCTGCGTCTGCACTGCGCCTCGTCCCTGGATTGAACTCATGACCTTCATGGCCGCCTCGTGATTTCTCGGAGCAGGGAGCTTCATGTCATGTTCGACCAAACGCAATCACGCCCCTGCAGGTTTCGCGGATTCATCGCGTTGGCCCGGTTGCATCACGACGGTTGCTGATTCAAGCCGCGCCACACCAGGTCGTGAAACCGCTCATCCATCTGCTTTGCGGTGAACTGTGCCGACCGGCCCATCCACCACTTCGCCAGTTCCATCGCCATAGCCCCGAAGACGCGGGCGGTGGCGCTCAGTGGAAGCTCCCGTGGTGCGACGCCGAGCTCGCGAAGCCGGCGCTCGATGATGCGAGAGAGATGTCCGCTGGCGATGTCGAGGATGGCTTCCATTCGTCCGGCGCGGGAGAGCGCATCGGCGAAATCCCTCGACTCGCCGAAGTGCGCGAACAGTTCCGCAATCGGCGCCACCCGGCGCGAGGTGCCCACCGTTCGATCGAAGTGAGCTTCAGTCAGGGACAACATCCGCTCCAGGTCAGTCAGCAGGAAGTCGTCCTTGTTGCGGAAGTGGGAATAGAACGTGGACCGCCCGACACCAGCGCGATCGAGCAGGTCCTGCACCGTGATCGAGTCGAATTCCCGCGTCTGCAGCAGTTCCACCATGGCTGCGCTCAACGCCCGGTACGTGCGTTCGGTGCGGGCGTCGAGTCGCGGGCGTTCGTCGAGATTCTCGTTCACGATCCTGAACAAATGACGGCGGTTTGTTCGGCAGGCAATGCCGGCTCCCGCGGGGCTCGCTACGCTTGCGGGAACGTTTCCCCACACCCATGCCCAACGAAAGACCATACGGACTTGCGCTCATCCTCGGCACCCTGGCCGGTGTCGTAACCATGGCATTTCACCCGACCGGGCATGCGCTGCTCGCGGACTTCGACCGGGTTGCGCTGATCAATCGTTCGGTGCACGCCTTGGCGATCGCTGGCACCATCACGACGGTGGCAGGGCTCGTCGGATTGAGGAGAAGTTTCGCGCCGCAGTCGGTCCTCGTTGACCTGGCGATAGTGTCGTATGGATTCGGTGCCCTGGCGGTGATGTTTGCCGCCATCGCCAGCGGGTTGCTCGGCACCGAGCTATCGCGGCGGGTTCTCGAGGCGGGTGATGGAGGTCGCGCCGTCTGGGAGACCGTCATGGTCTACAACTTCGCGTTGAATCAGGCGACGACCCAGGTCTTCGTGGTTGCGGCGTCAATCGGGATACTGCTCTGGTCCCTGGCCATGCTCGAGGTACCGCGGTTCGGCAAGTCGTTAGGCCTGACCGGAATCGTGGTCGGCGGTGCCGCGGTCGTTGCCATTCTGGCTGGTGTAACGAGGGACATTCACGGCTTCGGCGCGATCGTCCTGGGGCATGGCGTCTGGCTCGTCTGGACCGGCAGTCGGTTGCTGAAGGGCTGACGGGGTCGAGTACGTGAAAGAGCCCGCGAGTCGTTTGACCTCGCGGGCCATCCATGTGAATCTGTCTCAGTCGGGGCGACTGGATTTGAACCAGCGACCTCCTGCTCCCGAAGCAGGCGCTCTACCGGGCTAAGCTACGCCCCGAAACCTGTGGATCGATCACTACTCCCTGCTCGCTGCCATCGTGCGACGCGCCCTGAGAGACTCGAACTCCCAACCTTCTGATCCGTAGTCAGATGCTCTATCCAATTGAGCTAAGGGCGCCCTGCCGTGCTACCTGATAGAAGAACGGCCCGCGAAAAGCGGGCCGCATAGTACCCGGGACAACATGATGGGATCAAGCGCGCCAATCACGAATACCCATACTGTATGTATGTCCCTTCCCCTGCTTCGATGGGCGGTACAAGACTCGAACTTGTGACCTCCACGATGTCAACGTGGCGCTCTAACCAACTGAGCTAACCGCCC
>CBIHMX010000044.1:0-10466 GCA_966211115.1 uncultured Gemmatimonadaceae bacterium
GTGGATGTCCTGGTCTCGACGATGATCGTCGAGTCGGGCCTCGACGTGCCTAACGCGAACACGATGTTCGTGAACCGCGCCGACCATTTCGGCCTGGCCCAGCTCTACCAGTTGCGCGGCCGCGTTGGCCGCTCGCACCGGCGCGCCTACTGCTACCTCATGGTGCCTGACGCCGTGGACGAGGAAAGCGAGCGCCGGCTCCAGGTGCTCGAGCACCACACCGAGCTGGGTGCAGGATACCGGGTCGCCCTGAAGGACCTCGAGCTCCGCGGCGCCGGCAACCTGCTCGGCCCCGAACAGTCCGGCTTCGTGCACGCGGTGGGATTCGATCTCTATCTGCGCCTCCTCGAGGACGCGGTGCGGCGCGTCCAGGCGGGTGAGGCCGCACCGAAGGATATACCGGCCGACGTGTCGCTCGATCTCCCGTCGTACCTGCCCGACGATTTCGTCCCGTTCCAGGAGGCGAAGCTCGACGTCTATCGGCGACTGACCGCCGCCCCGGATGTCGCCGCCATCGACGAACTCCGCCGCGAACTGCGCGACCGGTTCGGCCCACTGCCGCCGCCGGCGGAAAACCTGTTCATGGTCTCCCTGCTCAGGGCACTAGGGGGTCGGCTTGGGGTCGAGGGAATCCTCGTGCATGGTGAGGAAGCCCGTATTACCTTTCGTGACACCGCGATGCCTCGCCTCAAGGGACTGCAAGCGGCGTTTCACGAGGTACAGTTCCGTGCCGATGTCCGGCGAGCGCACCCGCTCTCGCTGAAGCTCATGCGGCTGGGCGGGTCGGGTATCCTGGAGGGCCTTGTCCGGGCCCTCCAATCGTTGCAGCCAGGCCCTGATCGCCCGGTTGCATGAGTGTTTCGGCACAGTCCAGCATCGCTTCCCGCCAATCCCTTTTCGCGCTACCAATGATCAAGACCCGCATCGCGGCAATCGCCGCCCTTGTCCTCGTCACGGCCTGCGAAGGCCTCAAGGAAGCGATGACCGCGCACGTGGATGTCGTTGCGAGGGCCGAAGACCAGGAACTCTCCGTGCAGCATCTCGCCGATCTCCTCGGCAAGGCGCAATTCCCGCTGGCCAAGCCGGTCGTGGAGCAGGTATCGGAAGTCTGGATCTCGTATCAGTTGCTCGCCAAAGCGGCGGCTGAAGGCGATTCGCTGGCCGATTCAGCCCTTATCGACCGCGTGATGTGGCCGGTCTATTCCCAGAGCAAGACCGGCAAGTGGATGGAACGCGTCCAGGCCAGCTTTGCGGTCGACACCTCGTCCGCCGCGGCCGAAGCCGCGTACAACCAGGGTGGCAAGTTCCTCGCGGCCCAGCACATCCTCTTTGAGGTGCCCGCTGGCCAGGCGGCGACGGGAAGCGACTCCGTCATGCGCCGCGCCGAACGTGTCAGACAGCAGGTGAATTCCGGCAACTTCGCCGCGCTCGCCAAACAGCACAGCGGTGATCCGAGCAACAAGGATACCGGCGGCCAGCTCGGCGTCTTCCCCCCGGAACAGATGGTCGCGGAATTCTCCAACGCCGTGGCCGCGCTCGAACCGGGTGAAATCGGGCCACTCGTTCGCACCCAGTTCGGGTATCACATCGTTCGCCGGAACACGTTCCCCGAAGTGCGTGACCAGTTCATGCAGGCCTATGGCGGCACCATCCGCCAGACGGCCCAGAGCACGTACTTCGCGAACATGAAGTCCGCCCACAAGCTCGAAGTGAGGCCTAACGCCGCAAAGGTGGTCAAGGAAGTCGCGGCCGACCTCGAGGGACACAAGGGCGATCGCACCACGGTCGGCAGCTCCTCGATGGGGAACTTTACCGCCGGTGACGTGGCGCGCTGGATCAGCGGCATGCGCCAGCGCGACAAGATGCGCGGCGACCTCCAGAGTGCTCCTGATTCGCTGATTCCAGGCTTTGTCGAAGGCCTGATCCTCAACGAGCTGTTCCTCGAGCAGGCGGATAGCGCCGGCGTGACGGTCGATACGGCGGAAGTTTCCGCTGTGCATAACGCGTTCCGCGGCCTGGTCCAGAATTCGTGGGCCGGATTGCGGATCTCGCCCGAACTGCTCGCCGACAGCGCGAAGACCGAGGCTGAACGCGAGCGTCTGGCTGCCGCCCGCGTCGACGGCTACCTCGAGCGGTTACTGGCGGGTCAGGAGGGATACATCGACGTGCCTCCGCCGTTGGCGGAAGCGCTGCGGGAGAAGTACAGCTATTCGCTCAAGCCGGCCGGCGTCGCACGGGCCCTCGAACTGGCACAGAAGACGCGTGCCGTGGCGGATTCGGCTCGGGCCGCGGCGCAACCGCCGAGCGCCATACCGATGCCTGCTGACACCGGGGCGGCGAAACGGTAAGTCACCGTCCGGTGACGAATCCTGATGACACGACCAGGTGTATTGAGCAGACCATGAAATCGTTTCTCGCTTCGACAATGGTGCTGGCCTTCGCGCTGCCGCTCGCTGCGCAGACGCCTCCGCCGGTACCTACACTTCCGCCGGCGGCAACGCCCACGCCGTCATCCGCGGAAGCCACGCTGACGACGGTCGACGGCATCGTCGCCGTCGTGGGCAACCGGCCCATCCTCTGGAGCGAGGTGATGGAGGTCGTGGGCCAGGAGCGTTCCCGTGGCACGCAGATGCCCACGGATTCCGCCGGCGCCGCCAACTTCGCGCGCGACATCCTCACCAATCTGATTGACGAAGAAGTGCTGCTTCAGCGCGCCGCCGGCGATACGACGATCCAGGTCGAAGACGCCGACATCGCGCAGACCGTCGATCGCCAGATCCAGCAGATCCGCAGCAACTTTCCGAGCGACCAGGAGTTCCTGCGCCAGTTGCGGCAGGCCGGCTTCGGTTCGCAGGACGAATACCGCCGGTTCATTTCGGATCAGGCGCGTCGCAGTGAACTGCAGCGTCGCCTCGTGCAGAAATACCAGGCCGAAGGCAAGATGGTACGCGTCGCGATCAGCGACGCCGAAGTGAATGAAGCGTACGAGCGCGAAAAGGCGCGGTTCCCCAAGCGTCCGCCAGCGGTGACGTTCCGGCAGCTGGTGATCGCGACGGCGGCATCGACCCAGGAACTCGACCTCGCGCGCGCCAAGGCTGAATCACTGCTGGTCGAGATCCGCGGGGGCGCCGACTTCGAGCAGGTGGCCCGGCGCGAATCGATGGACTCCGCGTCGGCGGTGCAGGGCGGGGGCCTGGGCTGGAATCGCCGCGGTGAACTGGTGGACGAGTTCGAGCAGATGATGTTCGCGCTTCAGCCTGGCCAGGTCAGTCCCGTCGTCAAGACCAAGTATGGTTTCCACCTCATCAAGGTCGATCGCGCCAAACCGTCGGAGATCAAGGCGCGGCATATTCTCATCAAGCCTGACTACAGCGGTGAGGACACCCTGCGGGCCCGTGCCCGTGCCGATAGCGCGCTCCAGCAATGGAAGAGCGGTGTTCCGTTCGATACGCTCGTCAAGCGATATCACGACAGCGACGAATTCGAGGGGAGCCTCGAGCCATTCCCGCGCGAGAACCTGCCCGAGTCATACCGCACCGCGATTGGTACGCGACCGAAGGGCGATTTCGTGGGACCGTTCCCGATCGAGGATCCGAGCCGGGGCGTGCCGAAGTACGTGGTATTGCAACTGACCGACGTCATCGAAGCCGGCGACTACACCGTCGAGGAAGTGCGGGACCGGATGCGCAACCAGTTGTCACAGGAGCGGTCTTTCCGTCGCTTGATCGACCAGCTCAAGCGTGAGACCTACGTGCGCATCCACCCCATCGAGCCCTTCCTCGCCAAGGCGCCCTGAGCGTGCCGCCGGCGCCCAGCGCCGGTGAACCGGCGGTTGGCGCCCAGACGCCCACCGCCGACCAGCCCCGCCGTCCGCGACTCGCCATCACTCTCGGCGACCCGCGGGGTATCGGGCCCGAGATCGTGGCCCGCGCGCTCGGGGACAGCAGGCTGCGTGCACTCGCTGACTTCACGGTGGTGGGTCCGGCCGGCACTGATGTGGCGCCTGACGAGTCGACGGGCTCGTGGAACGGTGGCGATGCCGCGGCGGCGGGAAGGCTGGCGGGCGTCGCCATCGAGCGCGCGGTGGCCATGGCCGGGCGCGGTGATGTTGACGGGATAGTCACCGCCCCGATCGACAAGGCTGCGTTGCTCGCCGGCGGGTTCGACTATCCGGGGCATACGGAAATGCTGGCGTCCCTGACTGGCTCCGCGACTGCCATGATGCTCGCGTCTGATCGCCTGCGGGTGGTGCTCGCCACCACGCACATCCCGCTACGCCGCGTGGCTGACGTTCTTTCCGTCGGAGCCATAACGAGTGTCGCCGGCCTGACGATGGCCGGACTCCGGGACTGGTTCGGGTTGCTCAACCCACGCATTGCGTTGTGCGCGCTGAATCCACACGCCGGAGACGGCGGCCGGTTCGGGTCCGAGGATGAGGAGATCCTCCGTCCCGCGGCGCGGGCGGCCGGTCTCGATGGCCCGTTTCCAGCCGACACCGTGTTCGTCCGCGCCCTGCGCGGCGAATTCGACGCAGTGATCGCGCCGTATCACGACGTCGGCATGACGGCGATCAAGGTCGCCTCGTTCGGCTCCGCCGTGAATGTCACGCTTGGCCTCCCGTTCCCCAGAACCTCGCCAGATCATGGAACGGCCCTGGACATCGCCGGCAAGGGGATTGCCGACCCATCGAGCATGATCAGGGCTATCTCCCTGTGCACCGAAATCGTCACTCGTACAAGAATTCCAGCATAAGAACCGAAGGCATCGACCTCACGACCTCACGATCTCCCGACCTCACGACCTCACGACCTCCCGACCTCCCGACCTCCCGACCTCACGCCCTCACGTTGTCTCACGCTCACGACCACTCCCAGCCACACCTGCACGACCACGCGCACCCGTCGCATCAGGGACGTCTGCGCTGGGCGCTCGTGCTCACGGCGCTGTTCTTCGTCGCCGAGGTCGTTGGTGGTGTCGTGTCGAATTCGCTCGCGTTGCTCGCGGACGCCGGGCACATGTTCACCGATGTCGGCGCGCTTGCCCTGTCGCTCTTCGTCGCCTGGTTCAGCCGCCAGCCTTCCGCGCCGGAGAAAACGTACGGGTACCTGCGCTGGGAGATCCTGGCGGCATTCCTGAACGGCGCGGTCCTGCTCGTGGTTTCGGGGCTGATCGTCTGGGAGGCCATCCAGCGGTTGCAATCACCGGAAGCGCTTTCCGGTGGGGTCATGCTGGTCGTCGCGATTGGTGGCCTGGTCGTGAACGCGATCTCGGCGCGCATCCTCCATCCCGTGCACAGTCACAGCCTGAACGCGCGCGGCGCCTACCTCCACGTGTTAGGCGACCTCTTCGGCTCGGTCGGCACCGTGGTGGCCGCGGTCATCGTGCAGACGACGGGATGGCTGGCGGCGGACCCGATAGCGTCGATGGTGGTGACGCTCCTCGTCATGCGGTCCGCCTGGCGGCTGGTGCGCGAGTCCGTCGACGTCCTCCTCGAGGCAACGCCGGCCCATATCTCGCTCGGTCGTGTCCGGGAAGGCCTGCAGTCCATCCGCGGGATCGAGTCCGTGCACGACCTGCACGTCTGGACCGTCACGAGC
The DNA here is from genome assembly GCA_966211115.1 of uncultured Gemmatimonadaceae bacterium. Lineage (GTDB taxonomy): Bacteria > Gemmatimonadota > Gemmatimonadetes > Gemmatimonadales > Gemmatimonadaceae > JABWBJ01. Next base: position 5,598 of record CBIHMX010000044.1, read on the forward strand.
GGCATGGTGGCGATGAGCGCCCACGCAGTGGTGCGCGAGCCCGGGGAAAACCAGAAGGTTCTCGAGGCGGCGGTGGCGGCCATGCGGGGGATGGGCATCTCCCACGTGACGCTCCAGGTCGAGCGCGACAGCATCTGCGAAGCGCCCTGTCCATAAACGTCACGCAGCGGGCAGTCGGACCGTCATCTCCGGCACCCGGACGCTGAACGGCACACGTTGCTCGCCGGTCCACGGCGGTCCGGTTGCAGGCGCCGGTCACACCTCGTCCTGCTACCGGGGCGTGCGGCCAATTTCGCCAGGACTTCCCGGATGACCATATCACACAACGAGTACTTCATCGAAAAGGAGCAACTTCCCGTCGAGGTCACACTCGTGACGGGTGAGGAGCTTCGCGGCTCGCTGTTCGTGCAGCCGACGTGGCGGCGTCCTTCGATCGAATTCGACGCGCTCGTCCTGCTCAACCTGCCGGACCAGTACGTCCCCGTTCAGTTGCCCGACGGGTCATCGCGGCTGATTGCCAAGCATCACGTGGTGCTGGTTCGCGGTGATGGCATCGAGGAAGAGCCGGCGTCGCCCGACCTGGGTGATCCAGCCCGGGTGGTCGTGAAATGCTCCAATGGCGACGTCGTGGAAGGCACGCTCGTGATTGCCCGTATTACGTCGAACAGCCGCGTGCTCGACTTCATGAATCATTCCGTTGAGGAGTTCATCCCGTTGCACGAAGGCGACGGGACAGTGTTGATCAATCGCCGGCACATCATGCTGGTTCACGACGAGAGCGATGGCACAACTTGACCGCCTTCTGGCCGTGCTGCTGTCAAAGCGCGGCGATTCCATTCGCCTGGTCCAGGATGAGCCAGCGGTCCTCCTCAGCGGTGACCAGTCCCACCCGCTGACCCGTGCGCCGCTCACGCCGGCCCAGGTGCTCACGATCGTGCGCGAAGTTGCGCCGGTCACTGACGACGGGATCGACAGCGGCGACGGCGCCCGTTTCGAGTACGCCATCGGATCGGACGCCTTCATCGGTCGTGTGCACCGACGCCAGGGCCGGCTGACGCTGGACGTGACGCCGCGCAAGCCGGTGAACGGCCATGGCTCGGCCAACGGTTCGAAGGGCGCCGCAGCGCCGACACCCCTGGCACTCGATGCGGTCGCTCAGCGTCCGGACACGGAGTCTCGTTCGGTGCTCGATGCGCTCCTGCGTGGCCAGGCCGAGCGCCGGGCGTCGGACCTTCACCTGAGGAGCGGGGAACGGCCGCTGTATCGCGTGGACGGCGACATCGTTTCGGAGACGTCGTCGGAGCCGCTGAGTGCGGAGTTTCTCGAGCGGATGCTGGTGGGCATCATGCCCGAACGGAACCGGCGGGAATTCGAGGAAATCAACGACACCGACCTGGCCTACGAACTGGAAGGCGTGGCGCGATTCCGCGTCAACGTGTTCCGGGATCGTCACGGCATCGGTTCGGTAATCCGCGCCATTTCGTCCCGGGTGGTGACCGCCGAGGAAATGGGCATCACGCCCGAGGTCCAGCGGCTCTGCGACCTGTCGAAGGGACTTGTCCTCGTCACGGGTCCTACCGGTAGCGGCAAGTCGACTACGCTCTGCAGCCTGATCGACCTCGTGAACCGGAACCGCCGCGATCACATCATCACGATCGAGGATCCCATCGAGTTCGTGCACGCGAACAAGGGATGCCTCATCACGCAGCGCCAGGTGGGCCAGCATACGTCGTCGTTCAAGCAGGCACTGCGGGCGGCGCTGCGCGAGGATCCCGACGTCGTCCTGGTCGGCGAGTTGCGCGACCTGGAAACGGTGTCCATCGCGATTGAAACCGCCGAAACGGGACACCTGGTGTTCGGCACACTCCACACGTCCACCGCGCCAAGCACGATCGACCGGATCATCGACCAGTTCCCGTCGGATCGCCAGAGCCAGGTCCGCGTAATGCTTTCCGAATCGCTCAAGGGCGTGATCTCGCAGACGCTCTGCCGGAAGATCGGCGGCGGGCGCGTGGCGGCGCGCGAGATCCTGCTGACGACACCAGCCATTTCCAACCTGATCCGCGAAGCCAAGACCTTCCAGATCCAGTCCGTCATCCAGACATCACGTCGGCTGGGGATGGTGACGCTCACCGACGCCCTCGTCGAGCTCGTGGAAGCGCGGCAGATCGAAGTGTCGGAAGCGTATGCCAAGGCGATCGACAAAAGCCTGATGCTGCAGTCGCTCAAGTCGAAAGGGTACGATACCGGCTTTGCCGAGAAGGGCGATTCTCGTGGTAAACCTTGAACACTTTTTGGAACGATTTCCGCGGTAAGGCTTGAACGCGGACGAGACGGATCAACGGAGTTACACGGGTACGGCAGAAAAACTGAACACGGGTCCGGTGAGGCAGCTTCTCGAGTGGAAGCACCTGCACGCCGGACCCGTGTTCAGTTTTTCAGCCTTTCAGTGTAAATCCGCTGTTCCAGTGCCGTCCGTGTTCAAGCCGTACCGCGAAAATCGTCCGAAATCAGTTCTTATCGCCTTGCTCGGAGCCCAGCTCATCGCGATCCTGAAGCTCACCTCTGCGTCGATCGTACTCGTCGCGTTTACTGTACCCGTACCCCCCGAGCACCTCACCGCCGCGCATGTAATCGTGGCCGTAGCCGCGTCCGTGAGGGTACGTGTCCTTGCCGGGTTCCTGCGACTGACTCATTGGCACACCTCCCGTGTTGGGGACATGATCGGACGGTGTTGCCGGGACGCGGCTCACACAAGCGCTTGAACGGCGGATCGGTCCCGGTCATACTTCAAGGCTATGCAGATCCGGAACATTGCCATCATTGCCCACGTCGACCACGGCAAGACAACGCTCGTCGACAAGATGCTACGTCAGGCGGGCGCTTTTCGCGAGAACCAGGTCGTCGAAGAACGCGTAATGGATTCAAACCCGCTCGAACGCGAACGGGGCATCACGATTCTCGCGAAGAACACGTCGATCCGCTGGAAGGGTACCAAGATCAACATCGTCGACACGCCCGGCCACGCTGATTTCGGCGGCGAAGTCGAGCGTATCATGCGCATGGTGGATGGGGTCCTGCTCGTTGTAGACGCGTTCGATGGTCCGATGCCGCAGACGCGTTTCGTGCTGCGCAAGGCACTCGAGCTCGGTCGAAAGCCAATCGTCGTCATCAACAAGATCGATCGCCAGGGCGCCGATCCCCTGCGTGTGCACGACGAAGTCCTCGGCCTGCTCATCGAGCTCGAGGCCGACGCTGACCAGCTCGAGGCGCCCTTCCTGTACGCCTCGGCGCGCGAAGGCGTATCGACGACCGACATGAACGTGCCTCCCGTGAACCTCGAGCCGCTGTTCGATGCCATCGTGGCTCACGTACCGGAGCCCCCGAACGACAGCAGTGGGCCGTTCCAGATGCTGGTATCCACGCTCGACTACTCCCCGTATCTCGGGCGACTGGCGGTGGGCCGTATCGAGCGCGGCATCGTTCGGGTGGGCGATACCGTCGCCCTCCTACCGATTGAAGGGGTGCCTGGCGTCGAGACTGCGCGCGTCACCAAGCTCTACACCCATGAGGGTCTGGAGCGCATCGAGGTGATGGAAGCGTCGGCCGGGGACATCGTCGCGGTGGCCGGACTGGAAGGGGTCGAGATCGGTCGCACCGTCAGCGACGTCGAGCACCAGGATCCGCTCGAAGGCATCGCCGTCGAGGAACCCACGATCTCCGTCGACTTCGTGGTCAACAATTCTCCCTTCGCCGGACGCGACGGCCGCTTCGTCACCTCGCGCCAGCTTCGCGAACGGCTTTATCGGGAACTGGAACGCAATGTCGCGTTGCGTGTGGAAGACACCGATGCCACTGACACATGGACGGTGTCTGGCCGCGGCGAATTGCACCTGTCGATCCTGATGGAGACGATGCGGCGTGAAGGGTTCGAGTTCCAGGTGTCGCGGCCCCGCGTGATTACGCGCGAGGGTCCGAATGGCGAACGGCTCGAGCCCTACGAAGAATTGATGATCGACGTGCCGGAGTCCTACCTCGGCGCGGTCATCGAGCGATTGGGTGGACGCCGGGCGGAACTCCTCGACATGAAAAACCCGGGGGCGGGGATGGTACGACTGCGTTATGCCATTCCGGCTCGCGGCCTGTTCGGTTACCGGGGCGAATTCCTCACCGATACGCGCGGTACCGGCATCATGCATCATCGTTTCTACCAGTACGGTCCCTGGGCAGGGCCCATCGAGGGACGTACGCGCGGTACGCTCGTCTCCATGGAAGCTGGTGTGGCCGTCGCTTTCGCGCTGTTCAACCTTCAGGAGCGTTCGACGTTATTCATTCCGCCGGGCGCGAGTGTCTACGAGGGAATGATCGTCGGCGAGAATTCCCGTCCTGGTGACATGGACGTAAATCCGTCAAAGGAAAAAAAGCTGACCAATATGCGCAGCAAGGGAAGCGATGAGAACATCAATCTCGAGCCGCCACGGGAGTTGACGCTGGAAGGCGCGCTAGAGTATATCGAGGACGACGAACTCATCGAAGTCACACCGCAATCCATTCGCCTCCGCAAGCGACTGCTGAGCGCCAACGATCGCAAGAAACTCTCGCGAGAACTGAAGCGCGAACGCGCCACCGTCTGATTACCCCCAAGGAGACCTTTGTGAAACGGGACGAGCTCGAGTCGTCCGAGCTGCAGGACACGCCGTGGCCCCCGATGGTGATGACGTTCGGGCCCCGCGACGACGACGGGGATGCCGAAGGCGCTGATCTGGGCGGCGATGTCGGCGAGGCTGCCTGCGGGGAGGACGAGCTCGATGTCGTCCACGCCCTTCTCCGCCATCAGCTTGATGGCATCGAGGACGGAGGCGTCGGGCG
>CBIHMX010000045.1:0-10421 GCA_966211115.1 uncultured Gemmatimonadaceae bacterium
GTCCAAGAATGCCGATTGGAAACTGGCCGAGACCATCGGCACGATTCCGCGGCGACGCCATGGCATCCGGCCCGTGCCCGAGGCGCTGGCGCCGATCTATACCGGCGGTCGTGGAGGTCTCGAGACATGCCTGATGAACACCTACAACCTGCCGGCACGGCCGCTGTACACGCTGGCGTCCCTCACGCTCCATGAGTGCACGCCAGGCCATAGCTTCCAGGCGGCGCTGGCGCTCGAGGGTCCGCAACGTCCGCCGTTCCGGCGTGGCACCGGGTTCTCCGGTTACGCCGAAGGCTGGGGCCTCTACACCGAATGGTTAGGCACGATCATGGGCATCTATGAGACGCCGTACGAGGACTTCGGCCGGTTGACGTACGAGATGTGGCGGGCCTGCCGCCTCGTGATCGATACCGGCATCCACCAGTTCGGATGGACTCGCGAGCAGGCGATGGCCTACCTGCGAGACCACGCCGCACTCGCCGAACACGAAATCACCACCGAGGTCGAGCGGTACATCGCCTGGCCGGGACAGGCCCTGGCGTACAAGCTCGGCGAGATGCAGATCCGGCGGCACCGGCGGGAAGCGGAGGAACAGCTGGGATCGGCCTTCGACCAGCGGAAGTTCCACGACGCGATCCTTGCGTTAGGCTCCGTTCCGCTGCCGGTGCTCGAGGAGCGAATGGCCAAGTTCATTGCCGACGGCGGGAACAATCCGCCCAATCGGTAAGCGCCCCGTGGACTCGCGGCGAGGGCCGGCGTGATCGCGTCGGCCCACCTGGCCGCGGGGCTGGTCATCGGGACGGCGGCGTCGCGTTTCATGCGCTGGCGCCCCGGCAGCGTCGTGGCGTCGTTTGCGGCCGGCGTGTTGCTGCACCTCGCCATGGATCACGTTCCGCACGCCGATTACAACGGGATCGTCGGTACTCCATTGCTGGTAATCGTGGCGCTCGAGTCCATCGCGACCTTCGCGATTGCATTCCTTATCCTTCGCCGCCGCGTCTCACCGGGATGGATGGCGCCCACGATCGCCGGCCTGCTCGGTTCCTCCTTGCCCGACGTGAAGTTCGTCGCTCCACTGCTCCTTCCTGACGAGTACGCGCGAAGGGCAACGGACATCGGCGAGCGACTGCACTATGCGATTCACGCCTCGCCAACGTCACTGGCCTTTGGGATGACCACCCAACTGGTGGCGACCGTTGTGTTGCTTGCGATGCTCGCGGCCTTCCCGCGAAAAATGGGGTCAGACCCCGATTAAGTTGGAGGCGTGACCTCCGAGCATTCGCGCATGTCGATCCATGTGGTGCTGGTGAACCCAGAAATTCACTGGAACACCGGGAACGTGGGCCGGACCTGCCTGGCGACGGGCGCCACGCTGCACCTGGTCAAACCCCTCGGCTTCTCGCTCGACGAGCGGGAAGTCAGGCGAGCCGGCCTCGATTACTGGGAGCACGTGAATCCGACGGTCTGGCCGGACTGGGCGGCCTTCGAGCAGGCCTTGCCGTCCCTCGGCGAACCATTCTTCTTCTCGACAAAGGCAGCGCGTTCCTACTGGGATGCACCGCTCGGTGAGCCGGGCGATGTCGTCCTCGTCTTCGGGCGCGAAACCGGCGGCCTGGCGCCTGAGCTGCATGCTCGTTATGCAGGCCGGTTCGTCGGCATGCCGATGCATTCGCCGCTGGTGCGATCGCTGAACCTGTCGACGAGCGTGGCGGTGGCGATCTACGAAGTGCTCCGGCAGCGCCGGGGCGTTCAGTCGCGCGGCATCTCCGGCGCTCGAGAGGCACCTCGGCCGAATCCGTGATGCGCATCCGGCGTGTCGTGGCCGATGAGACCGCGCACGCCCTTGTGCGCGCGCTCGGCGTAGGACTTGAACGCGTTCATCTGCTGGAGGTGCGCGGCGTGGATCGACTTCCGTGCGAACAGCGACATCGCGCGGCCGAAGAGCCCCTTGAAGCGAAACACTTCCGTGGAACGAAGCCGCGTCCGGTCGCCGGGGAGCGCGGCAAACGTGACGTGGATGTCGACTGAAAGACTCGGCGCGTCGAGTTGCAAACGAACCATTTCCGGGAGGCGTCGCTCGACGACTTCCGCGACAAAATTCAGGTGCGGCTGGTCGGAAATGAGGCGGTACGCCGACCCCGGCATCCCGGGATCGCCGTGGAGCAGGTCAAGGCGATCCAGGTCCGTCATCCACTTTTCGTTGTTGCGTGGATCGATGTAACGCTCCGCGACCCCTTCTCGCGGCGCATCCACTTCCACAACGGCGATACTGCGCATGAATTCTCCACGGCTTGGACCAACGCCTGCCCACCGGCACTCCGATCTCTAGTAATTGTGCGCGGTTATGCAAGCGAGCCGAACCACGGGGAGGAACCCATGGCGCGGGGGCGCCGCCTTCCGCAGGCTCGAGCGGGCCGCGTCGCGCGAGGAATTCGCCGCCGCGTTAGGCAGCCCCGAGGCGCGCGAGGTCGCCATCGAGCACATCGCCGTCGACAATCACATCCCGCGCTTCATTGCGGCCCGGGTGTTCGACCTGGTTGTACCGCCCCCTGGCAGCTCCGAACGGGGACAGAACGAGGGCAGACCCGGCCCTGAACCGGCTGCGGAAACATTTCCGGCCGAGTATGGTTTGAAGACAGGCACAATACGGTGCACCAATGCACACCAGAGGGAGAGCAGCCATGCGCCCAGGCGTCCTGGCAGTCGTGATGTCATTCGTGGGACAAGTCGTTTTGGCGCAGGGTATTCCCAATCAGCTCCAGCAGGAGATCCTGGCCTACAAACTGACCCTTCCGAAGTCGCACAGTTTGATCACGGCGACGCGTGAAATGACGGTCCATATCATGGGCCAGCCCGATTTTCAGGCTCGATTCCTGAGGCTGATGCAGATGTCGCCGGCCGACCAGCGCGCCGAAATGGAAAAGGACGCGAAGGCCATGGCGATCCTGAACACGCACAACCTGACCACACAGGAGTATCAGGTTGGTGTTCCGGCGTTGCGCATGGCGCTGGCGGCGGCGGAGGGCATGACAGGCCCGAGCATCATCGCGTCGCCCGCGAACGTGACCTTCGCGAAACAGAACCTCGCCGCCCTGAAACCTCGCGCCGACTCGGTCGAGGCCATGATCCTGGGCAAGCCGCCGAAATAACGGGCGCACCGTCGTGGGCGATCGTGAGTGCGGTCGCGGCGATGGTACCGGCCATCCGCGCGACGCGCGTCGACCCGATTCGCGCACTGCGGGCCTGATCACCCGACGTCGTGCCGGGTAACATGATCGCATCCGCACCGGGGATGCGATCATGAACGCCCTTGTCCTGCTGGCCACGCTCAAGCGCACCGGCCAATCGAACACCGAAACGCTGTGCGAGTTTCTGGCCGGCCGAATGGAACGGGCGGGCATCGCGTGTGAAACGGTAAAGCTGGTCGACCATTCCATTCTGCCCGGCACGTACTCGGACATGGGTCCGGGTGATGAATGGCCGGCGATCCTGAGCCGGATCAGGGCCGCGGACATCCTCATATTCGCCACGCCGATCTGGTGGTCGAACCAATCGTCGCTGATGCAACGTGTCATCGAGCGGCTCGACGAACTGCACGACTACGTCATGGATGGAAAGCCATCGGGACTCGAAGGCAAGGCCGGGGGCATCGTGATCACCGGGGACTCCGACGGTTCGCAGCACATCACCGGCAACCTGTGTAACTTCTTCAACGGGATCGGGCTGCTGATTCCTCCATATGCGACGCTGACCGTGCAGTGGGATCAGCACGCGAAGGGGAAACATCCCACGAAGGCGCAGTTGATGCAGAAGTACGAATCGGATTACGCCAGTGCCGCCGACAGGATGATCGCGCAGCTCGTGGCATATGCCGGCCGTTAGAACTCTTTCCTGCCTGCGTGCAAAGCTTCCTCGACGAACTCGCGAACGGCGTCCCTGACGCCGATGCGCTCGCCCGGATCGTGGTCCGGCTCGTGCTGGCCGCGTTGCTTGGCGCCGTGGTCGGGATCCAGCGGGAACGGGTGGGGAAGCCGGCGGGGCTCAGGACCCACATGCTGGTTTCGGTCGGCGCGGCCCTGTTCGTCCTGGCCTGCCTCGAGGCTGGCATGTCGCCTAACGAACTGTCGCGGGTGATCCAGGGGATGGCGACCGGTATCGGGTTCCTCGGCGGCGGTGCGATCCTCAAGCTGAGCGCCGAGCGGGAGATCAGCGGCCTGACGACCGCCGCCGGCATCTGGCTGACGGCCGGTGTGGGCGTGACCGTTGGGTTGGGCCACTGGGGACTGGCGTCAATCGGCGCACTGCTCACGTGGCTGATCCTGGCGGTGCTGTTCAAGCTCGAGCCCGAGACGAAGCACCGGGCGTAAGGAGTCAGGAATTTTCTACTGACGTTTCTTCTTTTTGGCGTTCTTCTCCTCCTCCTCCGCTGCCGCTTTGCCGGCATCGGTTTCCGACCAGTCAGACTCGAAGGTCTGGATCAGCTCCTTCACCACCGGCGGGTCGGTGAAGACGACGCCGACTTCGCGACGCTCGTCCAGTTCGAGCCGGCGCAGGCTCTGGCTTCCGATGAACGCCTTCCGGCCGTCCTGGATGATCACGCGCGCGTGCAGCTTTCCGGGAAACTTCTCGATCTGCGCGTCGAGGTCCTTCTTCTGGAGCTTGCCTAACATGCGGATCTCGACGCCCGCTTTGGCGCGCTCCTTGAGGATCCGGATCATGGCGTCGTCGGTGATGCGCACGTCATAGATCAGGAGCTGCTTCTTCGCGCCGCGCAGCAGCGCCGACAGCCCGGTGCGCGAGTTCTCGGGGCTGACCAGGAAGCTTTTCAGTCCCGGCGAATACGGCTGCCGGTTGAAGTCCGCCTCGAACAGCTTGATGGCCTCGCCGACCAGCCGCCGGTTGCTGGTGACGATCCCGAAACTGCGACTGCGATCGATATCGAGATGCGTGTAGTTGAATCCCATCACGTACAGCGTCCGGCCGTCGACGATCATGAACTTGTTGTGGTAGCGAACGAGATCGTCGGCCGTGCGTGACACGGTGGCGCCGGTGGCGAGCAGGCGTTGCTCGAGCTGGCGGAGGCTCTTCTCGCCGCCGGTGTTGGTGTGCGCGATGAGGGTGCGCACGATGACGCCGCGTTTCACCGCGGACTTGATGGCCTTGTCCACCTCGATGTGATCGAGGCGGAAGATCGGCATGTCGATGGACTTCCGGGCGCTGCGGATGCCGGTGACCACCGGCACCACGCCGTCTTCCGGCTGCACGATGAGCCGCATGATGTCGTCGGGTTATTTGGGCTTCAGTTCCTTCTTTTCATCCCACTCGACCGTGGCGTCGTCGATGGCGTGAATCGCTTCCGTCACTCCATCGACTTTCTTGCCGGCCGGGACCTGCGCCTCGAAAACGAGTTCTTCGTCGGCCGCGGTGCGCAACTCGTACCGGATATGGTTCCGCCGCAGCAACTGCTGCACCCGGGGCCTGATGGCGGTCGCATTCGGGGCCCTGACCTTGAGGTCGAACAGCTTGTACCCCTCGGGTTCGAATGATTCGAGCAGGCCGACGACAATGGCGATGAAGAACGTGGCGAAGATGGCCAGGAAGTACAGGCCAACGCCAGAGGCCAGGCCGATGCCAAGCGTCGACAGCATGATGCCCGCATCCTTGGGATCGTCGATCTTGGCTCGATACCGCACCAGGCTGGCGGCGCCCACGATGCCGAACGCGCGGGCCACGCTGGACCCGACGACGAGCATGACCACCGCGCCGACGATGGCGAGGATGATCTGCGTCTGGATCACCGCCGTGGTGCGCGCCGGTGTCCCCCTGCGCCGGGGACGAAAGGCCAGGATCGCGCCTAACGCCGCCGCCAGCGGGATCCGCCGTATCGCCTGGGCGATGCTCTCCCACTGGGACTCCAGGCCGGGTTCCGGCGGCGCAGCCGCACCCCCGGTAGGCAATTGCGCGGCGGCGACAACCGCAACAACCATGATGAGCGGCACCAGAGTGATCCAGAGCCCACGCGAACGATATATGTCTTTCATGACGTGCTCGGTTCAGGTATTGGCTGGCGATTTGTACCCGAGCGCACCGGAAGTGACTCAGCCGCTACAATGGCTGACTCCGCAAGGAAAAGGCGTCTGACCCCTTTTCGCCCAAGGAAAGGTGTCTGACCCTTTTCAAGCCTAACGCCAATGGAGTACCCGACGTGAGACACCCCATTACAGTTGTGCTCACCATGGCCTGCAGCCTCGGCTGTTCAAAGGCCGAAAGCCCGCCGGCCGACAATGCAACACGAGCACCATTCCGGTTCCGCGCCGTGGGTCAGGAACCAGGCTGGCTGCTCGAAATCGATTCGGGGAAGGAGATCCGCTTCAGCTACGATTACGCGCAGCGAACGGCTACGACTCCGGTTCCTCAACCCACGGACTCGGCTGGCGCCCAGGTCTGGCACGCCACGGCAGAAGGCACCGACCTCCGAATCGTGATCTTGCCGGCGCCATGCCAGGACGTGATGAGCGGGCAGCCGTACCCCGCGACGGTGACCGTCACCCTGAATGGCCAGGCATACCGGGGCTGCGGCGGTCCGCCGGGATAATTGGGGTCTGACCCCAATCATGGCGTAACTTGGAGGGTTTCCAGCCCGTACAGCTTTCGTGCCCCAACCCCCGCCCGGCGCCGGATACCGGCCCGACATCGAAGGACTTCGCGGAATCGCCATCCTGCTCGTAGTGGCGTTTCACGCCGGGGTCACCGTGCTCGCCGGCGGGTTCGTGGGTGTGGACGTGTTCTTCGTCCTGTCCGGTTTCTTCATCACGGCGATGCTCGCGCGCGAGCTGGAGTACCAAGGCGATGTCGACGTCAACGCGTTCTACACCCGGCGCGCCCTGAGACTGCTCCCGGCCATGCTGCTCGTGCTGCTGGCGACGCTGGCCGCCGTGTTCCTGCTCTATGCGCCGATCGACCGCGGCTGGATTGCGAGCGATGCGCGCGCCGTCGCGCTGCACGCCGGCAACATGAACTTTGCCCGCGGTGCTGTCGACTATTTCTCGACCGGCGACAATCCACTACTGCACACCTGGTCGCTGGCGGTCGAAGAGCAGTTCTACCTGGTCTGGCCGCTCCTCTTCCTTGCCATTGGGTGGGTCGGTGCTTCCTCGACGCATGGCCCGCGGTCGAAGAAGCAATTGTTCGTGGCGATCACCGTCGCCGGCACGGTCTCGTTCCTCCTCTCGGTCTGGATGACGGGTGTCGCCCAGCCCTGGGCCTTTTTCGGCATGCCGACGCGCATCTGGGAGTTTGCGCTTGGCGGCGCGCTGGCACTCGCCGTCAACGGTCGTCGCGATACCCGGACCAGCGCCTCGTCGGTGCTGCAGGGCGTGGGGTTGGTGATGATCGCCGGATCCGCCATCGGGTACGACGCCGCCACGCGGTATCCCGGGCTGGCCGCGATCGTCCCGGCGTTAGGCACCTGCCTCCTGCTCCTGGGAGGACACCAGTCGCCGAACAGTGTCGTCAGCCGGATGCTGTCGATCTCGCCGCTGATGTGGCTTGGCCGACTCTCATCTGCCTGGTACCTCTGGCACTGGCCTCTCGTCGGCGTCGCGGCGGTGGTGAATCCGGGGCTCGGCGTCGCCGGGCGGGTCGGATGGTCATTGGCCGCGCTGGGCCCCGCCTGGCTCACCTGGCGCTTCATAGAGCGACCGGTTCGCGACGGCTCGACCGCGATCGCTCGCATTCCCGGTCACTGGCTGCTCCCGGGCACGGTCGCGGCCAGCGTCCTGGTTGCCGCCCTGGCGCACGGCGCCATGGTGGTGGCCGAGCGCCGGGTCGAGTCCACGAGCCAGCGGGCATTTGCCTTTGCCCGCGTGGATCGCAAGCAGCACACCTGCTGGGCCAGCACCGTGGAAGACGCGCGAGGTCCGTGCGAGTTCGGTGACACCAGGTCGTCGAGAACGATCGTCCTGTTCGGCGATTCCCACGCCGAACACTGGTTAGGCGCGCTGGACCAGTACGGCAGCGAAAACGGGCTGAAAGTCGTGCTGATGGTGAAGGGCGGGTGTCCAGTGGCGGACATGCCGGAGCTCATGCAGCCGCGGCTGCGTCGATTCTATCACGAGTGCACGCGCTACCGCGAAGCCATGGTGCAGCGTATCATCGCGATGCGTCCGGCAGCGGCGGTGCTGTCGAACTTCGATCATTACCTTCCCGCGCGCGACGGGGAGTCCCCGTGGCACGTGACGCCGGAGATGTGGCAACGCGGCCTTCGCCGAACGTATGAGCGCATTTCGACGGCCGGCATTCCAGTGGTGGCCATTCGCGGGACGCCGAGGACCTGGTTCGACGTCCCGGGATGTCTCAGCCGCCGGGAAGCGCGCTTGTTAGGCGCGCGTTCCTGTGAGTACGCGCGCGCCAACGCGCTCGTGCCGGCGGCCGTCGCCGCCCAGACCGAGGCGGCACGGGGCCTCAAGGTTGCCCTCGTCGACATGAACGACCAGTTCTGCCATACGCCGCGCTGCGACGTCAGGCAGAATGGACTGGTCATGTTCACCGACGACAATCACCTGACGGCGACCTTCAGCCGGTCGCTCTCGCAGGTGTTCGGCGCGCGTGTCGAGGAGGCCGTCGAGCATCTGACGCGCTGAACGACGTCAGCGGAAGATGTCGAAGTTGCCGAGCAGCCACCACAATATGACGAAGATGAGGATGGTGGTAAAACATCCGCCGCCCAGCTTCTTCGCGCCGTAGCCCGCCGCCAACCCGCGTAACAACTTGCTCATGGTTCACTCCGTTCAGGTGACTTGCTCAGCGGACCTTGACGTTGGTGGAACCGGATACACCCTCACTGGTCGCGGCGATGGTCACGGTGCCCTTCTTCATGCCGGTTGCGACCCCGTTGTTGTCGACCGAGACCTTGTTGGGGTCGGCGCTGCTCCAGGTTACCGCGCGACCGGTCAACACGTTGTTCCGCGCGTCGTATAACGTCGCGGCAAGCTGCACTGTCTGGTGCGCGCGGATCGTGGGATTCGACGGCGTGACCACAACGCGAGCCACCGGAGCCAGTGAAACGTTGACGGTCGCCGTTCCATTCCCCGGACCGGCGGACGCCGTGATCGTGGCGCTTCCCACCGCCACGCCGGTCACCACGCCGCTGGGGGAGACCATCGCCACGGACGGATCGCTCGTCGACCACGTGACCGATGCACTGGACATCACGTTCCCGCCGGCGTCCTTCGCGGTTGCCGTCAGTGCAATCGTCCATTTCACGTTCACCGACGCCGGCGACGGTGCAATCGTGACGCTGGCCACCGATGCGCCGGCCACGTTCACCGTCACGACTCCGCTTTGGCCTTCGCTCGTGGCTGTCACGGTCGTGTTGCCGAGACCCGTTGCGGTGATCACGCCAGTCGCCGTGACCGTTGCGATGTTCGTGTTGGCGCTCGACCATGTGACTTGCCGGCCGGCCAGCGGCGTGCCGTTCGCGTCGAGCGGAGTGGCGGTAATCGTTTGCGTTCCGCCTATCGTCAGGCTGACCGTCGATGGTGACACGGATACCGACGCAACGGGCACCGGTGGTGGCGGCGCAACCGGGTTGACCGTAATGGTGGACGTCCCGGTCTGACCTTCGCTGGTGGCGGTGATGGTTGCCGTACCCGCACTGATCCCGCTCACCACACCACCGCTCGATACCGTCGCCACGGCATCGTCGCTGCTGGTCCATGCCACCGCGCGGCCTGTGAGTGCGTTACCACCGGCATCGAGCGTGGTGGCGCTGAGCTGGACGGTTACGCCGATATCGATGGTTGCCGACGGCGGCGCGACGACCACTGATGCGACGGGAACGAGACCGACTGTAACAGTAGCAGTACCGGTCTGGCCTTCACTCGTCGCGGTGATGGTGGCGGTGCCGGACCCAACGCCGATTACCTCGCCGTCTGTCCCAACCGTCGCGACAGCGGGGTCGCTCGTGCTCCAACTGAGCCCGCGGCCGGTCAATGTGTTCCCGGCCACGTCACGCAAGGTGGCCGTCAGCGTTTGCTTCTGCCCAATGGTCAAAGCGACAGACGCCGGTGTTACGGTCACCGAGGCAACCGGAACGGGACTCACCGTTACGGTTGCCGAACCGGCGATGCCATCAATCGTGGCAATGATGACCGCGGTACCGGGTTGCAGCCCGGTCACCATGCCGCTCGCTGAAACGCTGGCCAGCCCCGGTGCTCCGCTCCTCCAGTTGACTGACCGTCCGGACAGCGGCTTTCCGGCAACGTCCTTCGCGGTCGCCGTGAGCTGGACGCCGTGACCGACAATGATGCTCGACTGCGACGGTGTGACCTCGACCCTCGAAACCGGCACCGGCGTCACCGTCACATCGGCGGTCCCGGTCTTGCCTTCGCTCGTCGCGGTGATCGTTGCCATGCCGGCGG
>CBIHMX010000046.1:0-10321 GCA_966211115.1 uncultured Gemmatimonadaceae bacterium
CGTTAGGGACGCCGCACTACATGTCGCCCGAGCAGGCCACGGCGGACAAGGAGATTTCGGGTCGCAGCGACATCTATTCACTCGCGTCGGTGCTCTACGAGATGCTCGCCGGCCAACCGCCGCACCTCGGCGGCTCGGCGCAGCAGATCATCATGAAGATCATCGCGGAACCGGTGGACACGGTGACCCGCTATCGCAAGGCGGTACCGCCTAACGTGGCGGCGGCCCTCACCAAGGCCCTCGAGAAGCTCCCGGCGGACCGGTTCGAGAGCGCGAAGGCGTTCGCTGAAGCACTCGGTAATCCGGCATTCAGGACCGATGGACACCTCGCGGCCGGCGCCGCGGCGATGGCGGGGGCGGCAGGAGGCTCGCGGTTCGCGTTTCTGGCAATGACAGCGATTGCGATGGTCGCGAGTGCAGCCGCCGTATGGGCCTGGTTGCGTCCACCGGCGCCGCCGCCGCCGTCCTCCGTGCGCTATGAGTTGTCGCTGTTCCCGCCATCGGCAGGGGCGGGATCGTGGCGACACCTCGCGTTGTCCGCGAATGGCAGCGACCTCGCATTCACGAGCGCGAGGGCGCTCTGGGTCAAAACGCTCGATCGAACCACACCCGTGCGATTGGAAGGCACCGAGGGTGCCGTCGCGGGGACATTCTCTCCCGATGGCGAGTGGATTGCGTTCCTCGCGGGTGGCCGATTGCGCAAAGTGCGTCGTGATGGCCGCGATATCACGACGATCGTCGACGGCGCAGCATCCGGGAATGCGTCAACGGCGTGGCTCGATGACGGAACAGTGCTGTTCACGGGGCAGCGCTTCGACCTGAGCGCTGTTGGCCCGGAAGGTACAAAACGAGTCGTGATCCCGCGGGACTCACTTCCCCACGACGTGTTCGACATCGCCGCGGTGCCAGGCAGCAAAAGCGCGCTCATTGTGACCTGTTCATCGAACTGCAGCGTGGCGGAACTCTGGGCAGTAAACCTCGCTTCGGGGGAACGACACCGGCTGGCCGAGCGAGCGATGCGGGTGTGGCTCGTGTCCGGCACCATTGCCGTTTACGCGGAGACACAGACTGGTCGTGTCTTCGCCGCGCCATACGATGAACGCAGCCTGTCGTTCGCGACTCCGGCAACCCAGGTGATGGATGATGTCCGCTTCGCCGGAGGTGAAGGCATCTACATGGCGGTGTCGGACAACGGGACACTGATCTACGCACCGGCCGCCGAGGCACCGCCGATGCAGCTGGCATGGTTCAGTCGAGATGGCCACAGCACCCCGGTCGATTCATCCTGGACGTTTGCGCCGAGTGGCTTTGCAACGCTCTCGCCCGATGGCAAACGGGTAGCGGTCGCGATCGAGGATGGGCAATCGTCCGATGTCTGGCTCAAGGACCTCGGCCCTGCAGGTGGCATCAGGCGGCTCACGTTCACCGGAGATGCCACGGGTCCTGTGTGGACGCGCGACGGCAAGGCGCTCCGGTACATCAATCAAATGGAGGTATCCAGAACGGGCGACATCATGGAACGGCTCGTGGACGGGCCGGACTCGGGTCGCACCGTGGTGCGAACCGCCCGGAACATCGCGTCCATCGCGCTGCTGCGCGATTCGGCGAGCATGATCATCCGGTTCGGGCCACCGGCGACGCGAGATATCTATTTCTGGCGTGGTGGCGCTCCCTCACCGGATACACTCGTGCCGGCCCTGGCGAGCGACCAGAACGAAGAAGTTGCGATGAGCCTTTCGCCTGACGAGCGCTGGCTCGCGTATGCGTCAGATGAGTCGGGGACGTTCGAGGTCTATGTGGTTCCGTTTCCAGACGTGAAGGCGGACAAGTGGCAGGTGTCAGTCGCCGGCGGTCGTTCACCGCGGTGGGCGCGAAGTGGCAAGGAAGTCTTCTTCCGGGACCTCGCCGGCGGACTCGTCGCTGTGCCGGTGACGATCGGCGCGATTCCGACCTTCGGTGAACGGCGTCTGCTCTTTCGGCCCGAAGGAGTTCGGGGCGACCCGATGAGCGTGCACTTCGACGTGAGCCCCGACGATCGACGGTTCCTCTTCCTGCGAAGGGCCAGTCTCGACGGTGAAGATGTTTCCCGCACGGTGCTCGTTCAGCACTGGCTCGCGGATGTGAAGGAACGCATGAAGGGCGCGCGATGAGCGTGGCGATCGACCGCCTCTTGGCGGCACTCGCCGATCGCTATCGGATCGAGCGCGAGCTGGGGCAGGGCGGTATGGCGACGGTTTATCTCGCCGAAGACGTGAAGCACAAGCGGAAGGTCGCGCTCAAGGTGCTCAAGCCGGAACTGGCGGCCGTGTTAGGCGCCGAGCGTTTCGTGCAGGAAATCACGACGACGGCGAGCCTGCAGCATCCGCACATCCTGCCGCTCTTCGATTCCGGGACGGCGGACGGGTTCCTCTACTACGTCATGCCCTTCATTGAAGGGGAAACGCTACGGGACAAGCTCAATCGCGAGACGCAGCTCGGCGTGGACGAAGCGGTGCGAATCGCGCGCGAGGTGGCCGACGCGCTCGACTACGCGCACGGCAAGGGCGTCATCCATCGCGACATCAAGCCCGAAAACATCCTGATCCAGAACGGCCGGCCAATGGTGGCCGACTTCGGGATCGCGCTGGCGGTCAGCGCAGCCGCCGGCGGCCGGATGACCGAGACCGGCCTCTCGTTAGGGACGCCGCACTACATGTCGCCCGAGCAGGCCACGGCGGACAAGGAGATCAGCGGCCGGAGCGACGTCTACAGCCTCGCCTCGGTCCTCTATGAGATGCTCGCCGGCCAGCCGCCCCACCTCGGCGGCTCGGCGCAGCAGATCATCATGAAGATCATCGCCGAGCCGGTGGATACGGTGACGCGATACCGGAAGTCGGTGCCGCCTAACGTGGCGGCGGCGCTGGCACAGGCGCTCGAAAAAGTGCCGGCCGACCGCTTCAACAGCGCCCGGTCGTTCGCTGATGCCCTGGCGAACCCCGCGTTCGCCTTTCAGCCGGCCGGCACGGTTGCCGCGACCGCTGGCGACACGTCTCGTATGTGGAAACGCGCGACGATCGCGACGGGCACGTTGGTCGTTATCCTCGGAACGGCGCTCGCGGCGAGCACGATGCGCGACTCCGTCGCTGCGGTTCCGGATCGCGCGCCAATCCGATTCGGGCTGTCCGATGACGCGTCGCTCCGCATCGATGGGTCGTTCACGAACCCCTATGCCGTGTCGCCAGACGGACGGAGCGTCGTCTTTCGTGCCGCGACCGACACGACCACGATGCAGCTCTGGATTCGAACGCTGGATTCACCTACAGCGCGCCCACTGGCCGGAACGGAGAACGGCGCGAATGCCGCATTCTCTGGAGACGGAAAGTGGATCGCATTTATCACCGACCTGCGCGTGGTCAAGAAGGTTCCAGCAAGCGGCGGTGACGTTGCCACCGTTACCGCCATCGAAGGGCTGACTGCCGGACTCGCCTGGAGCGCGGACACCCTCATTCTCATCGAGCAGATCGGCAACGCTGACGGAATGCAGCGCGTGAATGCCGCCGGCGGTCGGGCGGAACTGGCGATCCCGAAGGACACGGCGGCGAAAGAGATTCGGCAGCGGCGCCCACTCGTTCTGCCCGGCACCGACGTTGTGGTCTACGGCAGCTCCACCGCGTCAGGCGAGGAAACTACCATCGTCATGTACCGGTTGACCGACGGCAAACGCGTGCGGACCGGCCTCACCGGACATGGCGCGCTGGCGATGATCGACGACCGTCTGGTCTACGCGCAGAGCGACGGAACGCTCATGGCCGTCGCGGTCGACACGCGATCAATGAGCGTCCGCGGTGAGCCGATCCGCCTGACCACGCGCGTGGCACATGGTGCACCCGGCACCGCGGTGGCGTTGTCGCGTTCGGGAGTGCTTGTGTACCGGCCGGGCGGCGCAGCGGCCGTTTCGCGTCTGGAACTGGTCGACATGACCGGCCGCAGCCGTACCGTGCATGCTTCCAGCCCGTTTGTCGGGTCACCGCGTTTTTCGAGAGATGGCAGGAGGGTGGCGGTTGCCATGGCGGTGGATGGCGGGGTGTCACGCAATTTTCGTGTGACCACGGCGGACGTGTGGACGATCGATCTCACCAACGGTGAAGCCACTCGGGTGACTTCGAACAACGAAGCTGGTCAGCCCTCGTGGTTCCCCGATGGTCAACGACTGCTCTACGTCAAGGCGATTGGTGGAGGATTTGAAGTGCACTCGCACCGCCTGGACGGCGGCTCCCCCTCTTCGCGACTTCTCACCCTCGACGACACGCCGTACGCGGCGGACGTCGCGGCCGACGGCCGTACGCTGGTCGTGCGAACCAGCTATCGGAACTCGACGGTCCAGGGGGCACTGCTCCGTGTGTCGTTAGGCGATGACGCACGGGTCGATACGCTCATCACGGCCACCGTCAAGCTGCGACCCGAATACGTACGCATCTCGCCCGATGGTCAGTGGATCTGCTTTGTCGATCGCTCAACCTACGAAGTGTGGGTACGGTCACTGCGTGACTCGTCGATGATGATGGTCTCCACGACGGTCAGCCTCGATTCCCCGCCGGTGTGGGGACCCGACAGTCGCACGCTGTACTATCGGTCGGCGGCGGGGATGAGCATGATCGAGCTGAACACGACGCCGCGTCTCTCCGTCGCTCGTCGCGGTGTCGTTCGTGGCCTGCCGACACTGGGCGCATTCGATATGTCGCCCGATGGCAGGGAATTCGTGATGCTGGCGCCGACGCAGCGGTCAGGCGGGGCGGTGATCGCGGTTGACTGGGCCAATGAGGCCCGGCGTGAATGGAGCAGGAGTACGAAGAAGTGAGGACCGCTTCGGAGCGGTTGTCCACCGCACTGGCCGACCGATACCGCCTCGAGCGGGAACTTGGCCAGGGCGGCATGGCAACGGTCTACCTCGCGCAGGATTTGAAGCACGACAGAAAGGTTGCGCTCAAGGTACTGAAGCCGGAGCTGGCTGCTGTGTTAGGTGCCGACAGGTTTGTGGTGGAGATCAAGACGACGGCGAGCCTGCAGCATCCGCACATCCTGCCACTCTTCGATTCGGGGACGGCGGACGGATTCCTGTTTTACGTCATGCCCTTCATTGAAGGGGAGACGTTACGGGACAAGCTCAATCGCGAGACGCAGCTCGGGGTGGACGAGGCCGTGCGGATCGCGATCGACGTGGCCGACGCACTTCACTACGCTCACTCGCAGGGCATCATCCATCGCGACATCAAGCCGGAGAACATCCTGATCCAGAACGGCCGGCCGATGGTGGCCGACTTCGGGATCGCGCTGGCGGTTTCCGCGGCGGCGGGCGGGCGGATGACCGAGACCGGGCTCTCGTTAGGAACACCGCACTACATGAGCCCGGAGCAGGCGACCGCCGACAAGGAGATCAGCGGGCGCTCCGACGTGTATTCGCTCGCATCGGTGCTGTATGAAATGCTCGCCGGCCAGCCGCCCCACCTCGGCGGGAGCGCGCAGCAGATCATCATGAAGATCATCGCCGAGACGCCGCAACACGTGACGGCGCTCCGCAAGTCGGTCCCGCCTAACGTCGGGGCGGCGATCGCGCGGGCACTCGAGAAACTGCCGGCCGACCGGTTCCAGGGCGCCCAGCCCTTCGCCGAGGCGTTGAAGAACCCGGCATTTACGGGGCCGTCGATGGCTCGCGGCACCGTGGCGGCGACCGGCGAGCGATGGAAGCTGCGCGCGGCGGTTCCTCTGGCGATTGCCGCCATCCTGCTCCTCGTCATGGCAGCGTGGGGATGGCTACGCCCCGAGCCGACAGTACCGGTTACACGCTTCGACATTAATCCCGGCGCGGGGATTCCAACGCCGAGCAGCGACATCATCATTTCGCCGGATGGGTCACTGCTCGCATTCGTTGGTATCGCCGGCAACGACGCGCCGGCGATCTACCTGCGCCGGCTGGATGGCGATCCCGAGTTTCGAAAGGTTCCCGGAACGGACGGTATCAACGCGGCGACGCCGTCATTTTCGCCCGACAGCCGGTCGCTCACATTCCGACGCCTCGGGAACGCCCTGGTCAGGTTGGACCTGAGCGGTGCCGGCGCGACGGTCCTCGCCAATCTCGGTACCAATATCGGCTCGTACGTTCATTGGGGCACACCCGACCAGATCGTGTATTCGGGCGGGCCGCAGGGACTGTTCCGGGTCTCGGCTGCGGGAGGAACGCCGGAGTACCTGCCAAAGACGATAGGAGCGCAGCGCCACTCTTTCCTGCTGCCCGATGGATCGGGCGTATTGTACAGCCGGAGTGCAACAGGCGTCCTGCTGCTCGATTTCGCGACGGATTCCGCGACGCTGCTCGTGCCAAATGCGGTTCATCCGACGTATGTGGAGACTGGACACCTGCTGTATGTGGCAGAGGAGGGTGGCCTCTTTGCGATCCCCTTTGATCTCGAACGCCACCGGGTCTCGGGGACAGCGGTGAAGCTCCTGGATCGCGTTGCGGCGGGAACGGGGCAACGCGGCTATTCGGTTTCACAGCATGGCACTCTGGTCTACCATGATGGCGTGAGCGCGTTCACCGGTGATGCGAGTCTGCCGAATGCGCTCGCCATCGTCGCTTTTGCCGGCGACGTCCGCCGTATCGAGTTGCCCGGCTCGACACGCTCCATGCCGCGCTTCTCTCCGGCAGGCGATCGCATCACCTTCGCCCAGAGCATGCGTGGCGGTCGGGCACGCGACATCCACGTGTTCGACATCGCGTCCGGTACAGATACTCGCCTCACGTTCGATGGCGATAACCTCGATCCCATCTGGTCACCTGACGGACGCGACATCCTGTTCACCAGGAGTGAAAGTGTTGGAGATGACCGCCGCGATCTGTTCATCAAGCCGGCCGATAACAGCAGCGCCGAGCGGCGCGTCCTGACGATGCCTGGGTGGCAATCTCCCCACGCCTGGCTGAAGGATGGAACGATTCTGTTCAGTTCGGCCGTGCAAGGAGGGTTGTTCAAGCTCTTCAGCGTAAAGGACAGCGCCGCACCCACACCGTTTTTCGAATGGCCAACGTATGAGCGGGATATCTCACTGTCGCCGGACGGCAGGTATGCGGTGTACACGTCGTCGAACCAGGGAGAGGTGAGCATCTGGATTGCCGACTATCCGGCCACAAAAGGGAAATGGCAGGTTGCTCCCATACTCGGCGCGGCTCCGCGCTGGTCGCGCGATGGATACGTGTATTTCTGGAAGACCACATCGGCGGCGATGGATTCGCTCTATCGGGCTCGGGTCGACCTCTCGCCGACCGTCGTTGTGCGCGCCGCCGAGTTCGTGCTCGCACTGCCGATCTCGCAGACGACCCGCAACTGGGACCTTCACCCGGATGGCAAGCGCTTCGTGACATCGATCCGGGAGGCACCTGACGCGGGGCAAGCCGGCGCTCCGACTTCGCGATATGTCATCGCGGTCAACTGGTTCGCCGAGCTGAAGCGGCTCACGGAGCGGCAGTGATCAGCGATCGTCTTTCGTCGGCGCTATCTGATCGCTACCGCATCGAGCGGGAACTCGGTGCGGGCGGGATGGCGACCGTCTATCTCGCGCACGACGTCCGCCACGATCGCAAGGTGGCGATCAAGGTCCTGAAGCCTGAGCTGGCCGCGGTGTTAGGCGCCGACCGGTTCGTGGTAGAGATCAAGACCACGGCGTCGTTGAGTCATCCGCACATCCTGCCCCTTTTCGACTCCGGTACCGCCGACGGCTTTCTGTACTACGTCATGCCCTTCATTAAAGGTGAGACGATCCGGGAGAAGCTGAACCGCGAGACACAATTCGGCGTCGAGGAAGCGGTGCGGATCGCGCGCGAAGTGGCCGATGCCCTCGACTATGCGCACCGGAACGGCGTTATCCACCGGGACATCAAGCCGGAAAACATCCTGCTCCACGACGGCAGGGCGATGGTGATGGATTTCGGGATCGCGCTGGCGGTAAGCGCGGCGGCCGGCGGCCGGATGACCGAGACCGGTCTTTCGTTAGGGACGCCGCACTACATGTCGCCAGAGCAGGCCACGGCCGAGAAGGAGATCTCGGCGCGTTCCGACGTCTATTCGCTGGCGAGCGTGCTGTATGAGATGCTGGCCGGCCAGCCCCCGCACAGTGGGGGCTCGGCGCAGCAGGTCATCATGAAGATCCTCACGGAGGCGCCGCCACCGGTGACGGCGCTCCGCAAGGCGGTGCCGCCTAACGTGTCGGCGGCGGTCGCCAGGGCACTCGAGAAACTGCCGGCAGACCGCTTTGACAGCGCGGCCGGGTTTGCGGCAGCGCTGGGTGATGCATCGTTCCGGGGCACCGGCGTCGTGGCCGGACATACCATGACGGTGCCTGACGGCTGGCGACAGAAAGCGGCGGTACCCGCGCTCGTCGCGGCGGCCCTGCTGATGATGGCGCTCACGTGGGCCATCACGCGTCCCGTCCCCGCGGAGCCCGTGACCCGGTATCGCCTCCAACTGGCGGAAGGTCAAGGTTTGTCCGGGAGCCCATGGTCACGACTGGCGGTTTCACCGGATGGGTCGAAGCTCGTCTACGTGGGCGACAACGAGCGAAGCTCGCGCCTGTTGCTCCGATTGCGTGACCAGCTCGATGCCGTGGCACTCCCGGGAACTGACGGCGCCATCAATCCGGCGATTTCGCCGGATGGGAAGCACGTCGCTTTCATGGACCGCATGGGCGGTGGCACCATCAAGGTCGTCTCCCTGGCCGGCGGCCCTCCGATCAGTGTCACCGATTCTGTAGTCGGAATTCCGGGGCTCGCGTGGGGATCGGATGGCTTCATTTACTACGACCGGATCGGCATCGGACCGCTGATGCGCGTCCCGGAGAATGGCGGACGAGCGGAGTCCGTGGGCCAGTTGGATTCGACGAGAGGGGAACAACAGCACTCATGGCCCGACGCCCTTCCGAATGGTCGAGGCGTCATCATGACGGTGAGCCGAGGCGGTCCCGGAGCCATGGGCAGCGCGACCGACGAAATCGCGGTGCTCGACCTGTCCAGCGGGACCCACCGTGCGCTCGTCCCCGGCATCTTCGCCCGTTACGCCAGGTCCGGCCACCTGCTGTACGTCACCGCGGAGGGCACACTCATGGGTGTGCCCTTCGACGAAAGCCGGATGCAACTCACCGGAGAACCCGTCGCACTGACCGAAGGGGTGGGAGTGCGCGTCGGTGGGGGCGCTTCCGATCTGACGCTTTCCGCCAACGGGACGCTGTGGTATGCGGCGGGAAAGGTCGGCTCCTCCGGATCGCAGCAACCGGTGTGGGTCGGACGCGATGGTGCGGCGACCCCGGTGGCTCCCGACTGGTTTGGTCTCATCTCTGACCCGGCGCTCTCACCCGATGGAAAGCGGCTGGCGGTGAGCATCACGGAATCGACGTCGCAGATCTGGGTCAGGGACCTGGAAGGGCTTCTGTCCAGGCTGACTCTGAACGGACAGGAAAACGTCAAGCCAGCGTGGGGGCACGATGGCCGGTTCGTGGCCTTTGTGTCCGATCAGAGAACCGATCGCGATCTCTTTCAGCGGGTCGCCGATGGGAGCCAACCCGAAACGCTATTGCTGGACGAAAAGAGGCCCGTCGAGGAAATCGCCTTCTCGCGAGATGGCGCCTGGGTGATATACCGGACCGGTTCCATCCCTGGGGAACGGGACCTGTACGCGCGAAGGATCGGGACGGACTCGTCGATCGTACTGGTCGCGACGGCGGCCGCTGAGACATCACCCGCGTTGTCGCCCGACGGCCGCTGGCTCGCGTATGTGTCAAACGAATCCGGCACACGCGAAGTGTATGTGCGCCCGTTCCCGAATACGGGCGACGGGCGATGGCAAATATCCTCGCAAGGCGGTCAGGAGCCAGTCTGGGCGCACTCCGGTAAGGAGTTGTTTTACCGTGTCGCAGGCACCACGAATGCCCAGATGGTCATGGACGTCATGCCGGGACGAACCTTCGTGCCTGGTGCCCGCCGGATGTTGTTCCCGCTCACTCGATACAGTGTGAGTGCGACGCATCCGCAGTATGCCGTCGCGCCCGACGGACGTTTCCTGATGATCCGTGCGACGGAGTCCGACCGCCCGGATCAGCTCGTCGCGGTCGAAAACTTCTTCGAGGTGTTGAGGGCGCGAGTACCTCGCCGATGAACGCCGCACGCTCGCTGCCGGCCCGCGGTCCGGCGCCGGCTGACCCTGACCGCAGCGCAAGATGATCGAGCCCAATCGAGATCCGGAACAGGGATTGGTCCGAGCCATCGGGCCCTTGGCGTTAGGCGCCAACACCGTCAACCTGA
>CBIHMX010000047.1:0-10256 GCA_966211115.1 uncultured Gemmatimonadaceae bacterium
ATGCAGTGACAGTCGAAGCGCAGGGTCCTGCGCACGCGCCAGCGAGGGGACGGCAATGACGACGGCGAGGGCGAGCCTCGACGCGCGACTGAAAAGGCAATACATCAGGTTCTTTCGTGGCCGGCGGGCTCCAACCTGGAGAGGGCCGCCGAGGTGATTTCGCTCAGGTGAGAGCAAGCCGTCTCGAACGATTCGAGCCGGCGCGTCACGGTTGGCGGAATGGCCAGCGCCGTTCGTGCCGTCGCCACACACGATTGCAGCCGGCGAAGTCTCGTCAGGCGCTGCTGCATGGTCCGTTCGAGCACGTAATCAGCGACGCGGTAGTAGTCGCGCCGGTCCGCGGTCCGACTCACCTTCTCGATGACGCCGCGCATCTCGAGAAGCCGCGCGTTCGTACTGATGCTGGGCTTGCTGACGCGGAGTCGTCGGGCGAGGTCGTCAAGCGATATGTCCGCTTCAGTGATGAGGAGCAGGGCGAGAAGCCGGCCGCCGATTCGCGGCAGTCCGTCGGCGGACAGGATGAGCCCCATCTCCTCGATGAAGGCGTCCTGCGCGGCGAGGTTCTGGCCGGCACCAGCCCGAGCCTTGGCTTTTCTTTTGTTAAGCACGTACTAAACGTACTGAATTCAACACCGGCAGCCAAGGGGCCTCCCCTGGTGCCGGTCCGGCTTCTGGGTCCGCCTCCAGCTACCTTGGCCAGGAATTGTCGCCGGGGTCCCGATCGGGGAACCGGCCGAACGGATCGAGTGTGACCTTCCGGATTTCCCGGCCGCCAAAGTCGAGCGCCGCCACGAACGTCCTGCTCCCGCCGAACCAGACGTTCACCGGCCAGGTGACGATCGCCGCATTCGCGCCCTCGGCTCTGGCGTTAGGCATCATCTGGATTGGCGCACCGCCGGGCGCGAACTCCACCCGCAGCACGACGGGTGACGGCATGTGGCCGTCCTGCCGCACGGTCACGTTCGTCACGTTGCCGCTTTTCGCCACCGACTGGATGCGTCCGTCCACCCGCTCGGTGGTGAATAGCCAGTAGTACCAGAACCAGCCGAGGTCCTGCTGGAGCTGATTGCTCATGAAGAACATGTAGTCCCACGGCGAGGGATGCTTGAACGCCCACGCCGTCGTGTAATTGCTCATGGCACGCTGCACGGCGCTGTCTCCGACGATGCCGCCCAGCATCGACAGCATCAGCGGCGTCTTGGAGTAGGTCTGGAAGCCGTACATCGGGCCCGCCCAGTTGGCGTTCCACATCATCGGCGCTTCCCACTCGTCGCCACTGGTTCGGCCATAACGCTGGCCGAGCGAGTCGAGTTCGGGCGCTGTCTTTTCGTCGTCGGCATCGGAGAGGATGTTCATGTACTGGTTGAAGCCCTCGTCCATCCACCCGTACCACGACTCATTGGTGCCCACCATCATCGGCCACCATTGGTGCGCCGCTTCGTGGTCTGCTGCGCCGCGATTGGAGTTGATCACCATTGGGTATTCCATGCCGGCGCTCGGCCCATCCTGCAGCGTGAGCTGCGGGAAGGGATATGGTGCCCACAGCTTCGAGTAGAACTCGAGCGCGTGGCGAGCAATCTGGCCGGCGTCGCGGAACAGGTTCGCGCGACCCGGAAGGAATACCATGTGGATGGGCACCGGCCCCTTGGTGGGAATTGTTGCGCGCGTTGCCTGCCAGACAAACTTCTTCGCGGTTGCCCAGGCGAAGTCGTTCACCTGCTCGGCAACGAAGTGCCACGTCAGGGTAGTTCCGTTCGCCGTTGCCGCGCCGGGTCCGACTTCATCGGTTCCGACAATTGTTGTGATGGAGTCAGAGGTCAGGACTTTCGCCAGACGCTGGCGGGCCGTGGGTGTCAGCACTTCGTTCGGGTTCTGCAGCACGCCCGTACCGCTCACGATCCATCCACCAGGCACGGTGATGCGGACATCGAAACGGCCGAAGTTGTTGTAAAACTCCGCGGGCCCGAGGTACACCTGCGTGTCCCAGCCGCGCAGGTCGTCGTATTTGGCGACGCGCGGGAACCACTGCGTCGGTTGGAAGAGCGTGTCAGCCCAGCGCTGCGTCATGCGATGCCCGGATCCATCGGGCCCGCCGGGGAGCTTGGTGTGCCAGTCGATCGCCAGCGTGGCGGTGGACCGTGGTGCCACGGGTGTGGGCAGGGTAATGCGCGCGTTGGTGCGGTGAAAGTCGATCGCGCGGAGTGCCGTCGGCTGGCCGCCTCGTCCCCCTCGCCCGCCTCGCCCCCCGCCGGAAGGCGGTGCGTTCAGGTTGACCGCTGCGCCATTCACGAGCAGGCGCGTCACCACCATGCCGTCCGTCGTTTCTGCCGGAGTGGACAACCCCTGCGGCGAGGTGGGACGGAAGATGTTGTGATCGAGCCGCAGCCGGATCTCGGTAAGTGGATCGGGACTGTCGTTATGCAGCGTTATGGTTTCGCTGCCGGTGATCGTCTGTGTTGCTGGGTCCAGCCGCGCCTGGATCGTGTAGTCCGTCCGGAGTTGCCAGTAGTTGCGCCCGGGCTTGCCCGTCGAATCGCGCGTTCCGGCTTCGTACGCACCCCGGATGGCGTTCGTGATCGGGATGTCGCGCCGGATGGCACGCTCAGGCAGCTGCGTTCCTTGCTGGGCAGAGCCAGCTTGCGCGGATGCGAGTGCGGGCGACACGAGGAGGATAGCAATCAGCGGGCGCATGACGATTCGGGTTTGGGCCAACGATCGGGATCAAGCTGAAAAAATGTTGCGAACGGACAGCGCATTTCCCAGTTGATACGGGTCAAGGAGGAGGACTCGTGAGCCAACTCTACCGTTGGGCGCGGGCTCAACGTTTTTGCTTCAACCCTACGGCGATCGGGGTGGCGACGAACAGGATGTGCCCAGCGAGCTGGATCCACCAACGGTAGGTTATCGCCGGCGGCTGGTGGGTGGCCAATTGGATGACCACGAAGGACATGAACAACCAGATACACGGGCCGTAGATCACGGCCACCTTCATTATACCAAACGGCGACTCGAGCAGCCGTGCAAGCGCGGAGATTCGTGTAACCAGGAGGAAGAGGATGGTGCTCCAGGTGAACGCGACGCACAGGTGAATGCCAAGTCCGATGAGCGTGGCGCGCGCGCCCTGGTTCAGCATGTCGGGACCGAAGGGGGTCGCGGCAACACCTTTCCAGACCCCGGCCGGACCACGTCCGTATATCATCGACAGGACAGTGGCGAAGACGGCATCGGTGGCCGCACAATAGGCCCAGGCCCGGATCAGTCGCATGAGCCAATGTAGCAGGATAAGGAAGTGATTTTCCCCTGAAGCAGAGCGGAGGTCAAATGAAAATCGCCTCTGGTGGCGCCGCGTTGCTTTTCTTCACTGGGTCGCACGTGCTGGCCCAGGTGCCGGCGGTACGTGCCGTACCCGACGAGCCGAACTGCCCACGGTGCACGATCTCGATGCAACCGCTGGTCACGCTCGGCACCGACGACGGCGTTGGTTCACTCATCGGGAAGCCGATGTCGGTCAACATCGACTCGCGCGGCCGATACTGGGTGTTCCAGGAACTCGAGCCGCCGACGGTGTTTCACGCGAATGGCACCGTCGATCGCGTGATTGGCCGGAAGGGTAGCGGACCCGGGGAGTTCCGCTCGGGCAACACGGGAATCGTCATTGGCGACTCCATGCTCGTCCTCGACTGGATGGAGCTACGCGCGACAATGATGACTCCTGACCTGGAGCCGGGGCGAATCATCCGGCTCCGGTACGGCGTCGGCGACATCAAACTGCTTCGTTGGCCGTCGGCGCTGGTCACTACTGGCCACATGGCTGATTCACGTCCCGCCAACAGCATGCTGCATCGCGTTTCCATGGAAGGCGGCGAAACGAACGTGGTATCGTCATTCGGGCCTCAGGCGGCGGGTGGCAACATGGGCGCGGGCGAAGTCTTTCAGCATCTCGGTAGCGCGAAGGACGGCGTCTGGTCCACGTACTGGAATCGACCAGAATTCACGAAGTGGAACGCAGATGGATCGGCGAACAGGGTGTTGTCGAGGCGCTTTGACTGGTATACGGGCGAAGCGAAGGCGAGCATCGGCACATCGAGAACGCCGCCCACGCCGCAAACGGGTCCGTTGATCGAAGATGACGCTGGTCTCCTGTGGGTATTCATCTACCGGCCGGCGACGACCTGGAAAGAAGGTTGGCCTGCTCAGGGCGTGAAGATGGGTCGCGGCGTTGAGTATCGAATGATCGACATGGCATACGACAAGCTGTTCACCACGTACGTCGAAGTCATCGACCCCGTCAACGCGCGCGTGATCGCCGCTCACCATATCAACGGTTACGTTTTCGAGGCGCTGCCTGGTCGGCGCGTTGCCCTGTATCGAGTGGACCGGGACGGCATTCCCAGGGTGGACATCGCCGCCCTGTCCCTTGCTGGTCGTTAGGCTCCATGCCCATTCGCATCGTCCGCCTCGGCTCGAAGCGCGAACCTCAGGAGGGGATCCGGATAGGAACCGTCCGCCGTCCGCCACGTGGCGTTCCGAAAGCGGAGTTTGCAAGACGTGACTACTACGACGTCTGGCTCCCGACGCTTTCGCCGAGCGTGGAGTTGGTGAAGTCCGCCCTGGCAGCAGAAACCGAGAAAGCGTGGCAGGCGTTCACGAGGCGTTATCGGTCGGAGATGCGAAAGCCTGATGCGGTCGCCGTTCTCAACGTACTGGCGGCGATGTCGCACACGACGAACTTCTCCGTCGGTTGCTACTGCGAGGATGAGACCCGCTGCCATCGCTCCGTCTTACGCGAGCTTCTTGAAGAGCATGGAGCTCGAGTGATTGACTGAAATCAGCGAAAAAAAAGGTTAACCGCAGAGCACGCCGAGGATTGCAGAGGCTGGCAAGCCTGTCGGGCTCCGTCCCGGGTCCCTCCCCGGATCTCGAGGCGCTCCGGTGTATATCGATCGACCTCACCGGAGCCAGGAATGAACTCGACCTCGTGGTTTGTCAGGTTCGCGAAGAACACATCGCGCGCGGCTGGCCGACCCGCTGCCTTTACGATCGCCGCCGGCATCGTCGCGATCTGGGCCCTCACGGGTCCCATCTTCAGATACAGCGACACGTGGCAACTCATGATCAATACCGGAACGACCATCGTGACCTTCCTGATGGTCTTCCTGATCCAGCATACCCAAAACAGGGACGCGGAGGCCGTGCAGGTCAAACTCGACGAACTCATTCGCGTCACCGAAGGGGCTCATAACGCACTGCTCGACCTCGAGGATGCCGACGACGAACGACTGGCGCAGATCCGTGCCGCCTACGCGGGGCTCGCCGAGCAGGCGCGGTACGCCCGGAACGCTGGGCAGCCGGACACGGATCGGCCGGAGGTCGAGGAAGAAAACGGCGATTCCAAACCGGTGGGGACCGGACCAACTCGCGACGAGCATCGGGTGAAATGACGACGCGAGCGCCGCGCGTTACGTTAGGGCAACCATGCCCCTTCGTTTTCGACGGCCCAGTCAATGCTTCGCAATCGCCGCGGGCTCGTTGTTGCTCTCCTGCAAGGCGGCTGATCGTTCGCAAGAGACCGCGGCGCCGCCTGCGCTCCAGGCCACCGCGCGTATCGCGGATACGGGTGGCGGGCCGGCGTACGAGTTCACTTCCATAGCCCAGGTACTGGAACGGAACGACTCGGTGTTCGTTCGCCAGCAGGGGATTCAGGAGATCCGCGTCTTCGATACGACCGGAATTCATCTCGGCACGATCGGTCGTGAGGGAAGTGGGCCGGGGGAATTCCGGTCGCTGGAAGCCATGGGCTTCATCGGCGACACGCTGTGGAGCATCGACGGCGACCTGCGTCGCCTTTCGTTCTTCTCGCCCAACGGGACCCTCCTCGTAACGATGCCCTACGAACCGGTGTCGCCGGCAATCGGTGATGGCGTGCAGTTCTTCTTCCCCTACTTCAAGGCGCTCCTGGACGATGGGTCGGTGTTGGGCTTCGGTGGTTCGGCGGCACGGGACATTGCGTCGGGAAAGGTGGCCGCCTCGCCGCTGCTACGCATGGCGCGGTCTGGCGCGACACACGACACGTTAGGCTGGGTGCCGATAGGGAATGCGCACATGATCATGCGCAGTGAGCGACGCACCATGTACCGCGTGCAACCGTACAGCGACGCCCCGCTCACGATCTACGGACCCGAAGCCAGGCGCGTGTACATCGTGCATCGCCCCGCGGCAGCACGTGCTGACAGCGAACATGTGACCGTGACTGCCCTGACGGCTACGGGTGACACAGCCTTTGTGACTAGAGTGGGCTACCTGCCGGAAGTACTGGACCGGACGAAGGTCGATAGCCTCCGCGCCGCGTATCACAAGGCCCACGCTGGAATCTTCCCACCTGCCGACGTGGATCGCGCGCTCTACGTGCCGGCCTTCCGCCCGCCGATCACCGGTGGCATCGCGGCGACCGATGGCGCGCTCTGGCTCCGCTGGGACGACGATACGCGTTCGGGACTGGTGACCGTCATCGATCCCGACGGACGCACGCAACACACGTTATCCATCGTCCCTGGCGCCAAACTGCTCTGGGCTTCAACCGACGCCATGTGGGCAGAAGTACGGGACGAAAACGACGTCCCGACACTCGTCAGGTACCAGATCACCTTCAGGGGATCCTGATGCTCTCCGGCGACCAGCTCGCGGGCCTGATCCTCGACCTCGGTGTCACGCACGTGGTGACACTTCCCGACAGCACGATTGGCGCCTGGGGCGACGCCATGGAGAACACCACCGGACTCCGTGTCATCCGGCCCTGCCGGGAGGGTGAAGCGTGGGCCATCGCGGGTGGACTCCACCTCGGCGGCGCCACGCCGTTCGTCATGATTCAGTGCACCGGTCTGTTCGAGTCGGGCGATGCGCTGCGGAATATTCTCCATGACTGGAAGCTTCCGATCCTCGGCATCATTGGCTATCGGAGTTATCTCGACCAGAGCGTGCTGCCGGGTGATACGTGCCTGACGTTCACCGAGCCGATCCTCGACGCGTGGCGGCTGCCATACAGGTTGATCAAAGCTCCATCGCAGTTCGACGAAATGCGTGCGTTCCTGTCCGACGCTCGTCAGGCAGCCAGGCCAGCGGTGGCGCTGATAGCCGAGGGACGGGCATGAGCGCGGGCATGCCGATCCGCGAGGCGGTGGCGGTCCTACGCAATGCGCGTGGGCCGGATGACATCGTCGTGTCGTCGATGGGCAGTGCGCGGGAATGGATGTCGCTCGGCCCACTGCACGACCTGGATTTCGTACTCGTGCCGTCGGCGATGGGACATGCCACGTCGCTGGGCCTCGGTCTATCCTTGGCGCAACCAGAACGCCGGGTCATCGTGCTCTCGGGGGACGGATCGTTACTGATGAACATCGGGTCGCTGGTGACGATCAGCGCCCACTCGCCCGAACGACTCGTCGTCGTGGTGTTCGTGAACGGCGTATACGAGGTGACCGGCGGGCAGCTGACACCCCGGAATCAGGGTATGCCCGTCGACTACGTGGCGATGGCCAGGGCAAGCGGCATCACGTCGGTGTTCCAGTGGTCCGTCCTCGACGACTGGCAGTCGGGAGTCGCTGAAGCGTTAGGCGCTGCCAGTACCTCCGTGGTCATCCTCGACGCGGCGCCGATCCAGGGTGCGGTCGGTCCGCGATCGCCCGGTCCGACGACGGCCCGCGCGGAACGGTTCATGGCCGCGCTCAACCTGCCGAAACGAACCACGAAAGACGTCAAATGACGAAGGGCCGGGAGAATCTCCCGGCCCTCTTGAATTCGGGAACTCGGTTCAGGCGCGCGGCTGGGGACCGATCCGGATGTACGGCTTAGGCTCCTTCCAGCCGTTCGGATAGGCCTTCTTCGCGTCGTCGGCGCTGACCGAGCCGGAGATGATCACGTCTTCGCCGGCCTTCCAGTTCACCGGCGTCGAGACCTTGTGGGCCGCCGTGAGCTGCAAGGAGTCGATCACCCGCAGGACCTCGTCGAAGTTGCGACCCGTCGACATCGGATAGACCAGGACCAGCTTGATCCGCTTGTCCGGCCCGATCACGAACACGTTGCGCACCGTCTGGTTGTCCGCCGGCGTCCGCACGAGTGGATCGCCCGATACCGCGGCCGGCAGCATGCCGTACAGCTTGGAGACGTTGTAATCGTCATCGCTGATCATCGGGTAGTTCGGAGCGGTACCCTGCGTTTCCCGGATGTCATCGGCCCACTTGGAGTGGCGGTCGAGCGGATCGACCGACAGCGCGATGATCTTCACGTTGCGCTTGTCGAACTCCGGCTTGATACGAGCCATGTAGCCGAGCTCCGTCGTGCAGATCGGCGTAAAATCCTTGGGGTGCGAAAAGAGAACGCCCCAGGAATCCCCCAGCCATTCGTGAAAGCGGATAGGGCCTTCGGTGGTCCTGGCCTCAAAATCGGGCGCGACATCACCCAGCGCGAGCGTCATGGTCCTTCCTCCAGAAATCAGTTGCGAATTGCTCCGGGCATCGAAACTCAACCGCCAGCGGGGCAAGGTCAAGGCACTGTGTGTCTCAGAGCTGTGATACTGTGCGGTGACGAATTCGCAGTACAGGATGAAAGTTCCGCAGGTGACGACGGCGTGACGCTCCGTGAATAAACTCCTCGCAGGATGATGACGACGAGTTCTTTCTCCCCAACGGCCTCCCAGCGAGCAGCTATCGAGGCGGGGCTTGGCCCCGCGCTCGTGCTGGCGGGTCCTGGCGCGGGCAAGACGTTCTGCCTCATCGAGCGAATCCGGTTCCTCATCACGACCCTCAGCATCAACCCGGCGCGCATTTACGCGTTCACGTTCACCAACAAGGCTGCGGAAGAGATCGCTAGTCGGCTCGACGACATTGGCGCCTCGGCGCAACTCGTGAAACGCGGCACGATCCACGCTTTCTGCGCGGAATTGCTCCGGCAGCACGGACATCACGAGGGCCTGGAACGCGGTTTCGGGATCGCCGACGAGAACTATCAGCGCTCGATCCTCGCCCGACTCAACCAGCCGGCAAAGGTTCACACCAGCATCCTCGCGGCGTTCACCCTGCATCGCCTGAAGGATCGCGACCTGAGTGAGCGCGACGCTCGCGTGTACGGTGACTACGTCAAGCGGCTCGAGCGCCGAAACATGGCCGACTTCGACATGCTGGTGGTAAAGGCCGCGCACCTGCTGCAGACCATGCCGGCGGTCGCCGAGGAGGTGCGCGCCAACTGGGACTATATCCTCGTGGACGAGTTCCAGGACCTGAATCCGCGCCAGTACGAGGTCGTGAAAGCGCTGGCCTGCGGACATCGCAACGTGTTCGCCGTCGGCGACGACGAACAGTCGATCTTTTCCTGGACCGGTGCCGACAACACGCTCTTCGGGGTCCTCAAGAACGACTTCAGCATCGTGAAGCCGATCACGCTCCGCGACAACCATCGCTGTCCGCGGCAGGTCTTCGAGCTGGCCAAGTCCCTCGTCAGGCGGAACCCGGCCGGCGCCTGGGTCAAGGAAGACATCGTCGCCACGCGCGAGAGCGACCACCCGGTGCGGGCGATCAACTTTGGAGACGACTTCGCCGAGGGTGACTGGCTCCTCGACGACCTGCGGCGGGATCGCCAGCGCCACACGCTGCGCTGGGGCGATTACGCCGTCCTCTATCGCCGGCACGAGATCGGCGATGCCCTCGAAGCCTCGCTCATCGGCGCCGGGATTCCGTGCCGGCTGGCGCAGGGCAGGGCGGTCAGCGACGACCCGGTGGTAGCCTATCTCATCGCCGCCCTCAAGGTCATCGCCGATCCAACGAACGACATCTTCCAGGAGGAATTCCTCAAGGTCGTTCTTCCGCCAAGCCTGATGGACCTGCTGCGGACCAGGGTGGAGAAAGTTGCGGAGGGGGCAGAGGGGGGAGAAGGCGCCGGCCTCCGGGCACAGATGGAGGCACATGGTCGGACGTTAGGCAGGCGGAATCCCAACGCGTCCAAGCTCTGGCGAGCGCTCTTTGCCCTGCGCAACCTGGAATCGCTCGGCCGCAAGCACGAATCGCTGGCCGCGCTCGTCCAGGAGCTGCTGTCGCAACGGGTCGGCGTCTATCGCACGATGCTGGAGGATCGGGACGACCTGAGCGACCCGGCTGCGTACCCCGACGTCGTCGCGCTCGCGAACCGGCTGGCGGGCGCGCTCGAATCGGGAGCAATGGTCTGGGTGCAGCCTATGAAGGGACTCGAGATCCCGATCCGGGCACTGC
>CBIHMX010000048.1:0-10243 GCA_966211115.1 uncultured Gemmatimonadaceae bacterium
CGCTGAAGCAATCGTGCGACGTGCGACCCGACTTCCAGGTGTGCCTGACCTTGTAGCACTCCTGGCTGTTCATCGTGGTCTTCTCCAGCGTTTCCGACTTCACGATGTTGGCCGACTGGCGCAGCGACGCCGCCGGATCGGCTTCCTCGGCGGCCTGGTCGGCTTCGGCGCCGGTCATCAGCCGGGCACCGGACATCGGCTCCTTGGACCAGGCGGTCGTGCCGTCAAATCCGGCCAGGACTTCGCCCATGCCGGGGATGGTGGTGCGCATGAAGAAGGTGCGATCCTCGAACATGTGGAGCGCCTCGCGATCGGCTTTCATGCTGGCGGCGGGCACTTCGAGCGTCGCCTTCATGCGCGCGGACTTGTGCGACTTCCACGCGTCGCCACCGACGGCCTTCCCATACTTCGCAATGAGATCCTTGGCGTCAGGCAGACCCTGCGCGTCGAGGCGAGGCGTAACCGACAACGCGAGGACAGCAACCGCCAGACTCAAGCGGCGGACGGACACGATCATGGTCCAAACTCCGTGTGAAGGAAAGCGCGTGAGGTGCGCGTTGAACTATACGAAGAAAACTATTGGGAACCGCCGGCAGGACGAGTCGGCGACTGGATCCACTTCACGGCGGCCTGAAGTGCGTCGTCGCGGCCGGCGAGCAACGAACTCCGGGACAACGGCGTCGGCACGTCCGGTGTGACTCCGGCACCTTCCAGACGTGTACCCCCGGGACCGGCATAGTCTCCAATCACGTACATCAGGCGGTCGCCGTTGGGGAGTCGCGTCAGCAACGCAGGCAAAGCCTGACCCGCCGACGGCACACCAAACACGCGCGCGCGACCGAGCCGCTGCAGCGCCGCCGCCAGGATCTCGGTCGTGCTCGCGGACAGCTCGTCAACCAGAATGGCCACTGGGCCAGCGAACGGCTTCATGGGCTTTCCGCTGCGGGAGACGCGAACCGGATTTGCGACGTATCGCATGGTCGCCTCGCGAATCCGGATGGTGCCAAGCGTGTCCGGCTTCGTGAAAAAGTGGCCGGAAATCCCCATGACCATCGCGCCCAGCCCGCCCAGATTTCCCCGGAGGTCGAGCACGACACCGTCGCACGAGCCGAAAGCGGCCATCGCGTCCTCGAACCTCGGCATGACCGGC
The DNA here is from genome assembly GCA_966211115.1 of uncultured Gemmatimonadaceae bacterium. GTDB lineage: Bacteria > Gemmatimonadota > Gemmatimonadetes > Gemmatimonadales > Gemmatimonadaceae > JABWBJ01. Next base: position 1,151 of record CBIHMX010000048.1, read on the forward strand.
GTCATGAAGATGTTGAAGCGGATGACGCCCACGCATCCCGAGTTACTCGTCAGGCGCTCGGTCTCCAAGCGGACGTGGATCGGGGGCAGTTGCCCATATTCGACCAGCTGACCCTCGGTGGCGCGGAGCGGCACCTTGAGCTCGCGGCGCACACCGGAACCGTCGCGCATGACAAGCCGGATCGTACCGCCGGCAACGCCGGTCAGCCGGTTGTTGAGGGTGAGTGAAAGCCTGACGAGAGCAAACCGGCGTGAAGCAGCGTCGACGCGCGACGTGGCGCGCAGGGCGTCGATCACGCGCAGCGAATCGATCTCATCGATCACCCAGCCTGGCCTGATTCCCATGCTCCGCGCCGGCGCATCGTTGTCGATTCTCGTTATGACCAGCAGCGAGTCGAGGAATCGCACTTCGATCCCGGCGTCGCCGGCGACTCCACCTTCGACATGGTCGGTCGAACTTGCCGCGTCCATGGCATCGCCAGGCAGGATGCCGAAATGCGACTCGCCGAGCCGCGACAGCAACGCGGTGATCGCGAGACGCGTATCGTTTCTGGAACGGCCTCGTTCAACTTGTGGTCGGAGTGAATCGCGCAGCGCCACCCAGTCCAGGCCGCGCATGGACGCGTCGTAGTAGCTGTCGCGAACGCGCGTCCAGGCCGAGTCGAACGATGCCAGCTCGACCGCGCGATCGTAGGCAGGCGCCTGCGCAGATGCGCGCGGCGCAACAAGTCCGGCCGCGATTGCGGCGGCAATTCCGAGTCGTCTCACGTAGGTGAACATCTCCTTATAGACGAACTACTGGCTAGCGAAGTCAGCCGCTGGAAGTTCACACCGAACGATCAGTGGCACCCGTCATGGGTTCGTCACACCGGACCCTGCAAGTCGCTCACCGGCAATCAGATAGCGATCTACATCACTTTCCGAAATCGCTTGCCATGAGACTGCGAACCCCGTTACGCTCCCACATGTCGCGAATCCAGATCCGCCGTCGCCGGTGGCTGGTGCCATCAATTCTGCTCGGCGCCGCCGCCCTTGTCATCGCCCCCGAGGGCGCCTGGACCGCGACGCCGCAGCAAGGGTCGCAATCTGGCGCCGCCAAACCCAAACAGTCGTCCACGTCGCCCAAGCAATCGACGGGCACGACGGCGAAGCCAGCTGCACCGGCAAAGCCCAAACCGGTCTGGCCAGTAAAGACCCCGGACGCGCTCCCCGGTTCGATCCTGCCCAACAAGCGAATCGTGGCGTTCTACGGCAATCCGCTCAGCAAACGGATGGGAATCCTGGGCGAGCTGCCGCCGGACGAGATGCTGAAGAAGCTCGATCGGGAAGTAAAGGCCTGGGAGCGTGCGGACAGCGCGACGCCCGTCGTGCCGGCGCTGCACCTCATCGCGGTTGTCGCGCAGGCCAGTGCGGGCCGCGATGGCATGTACCGCGCGCGGATGTCGGACTCGCTGGTGGAGCGCGTGTACGGATGGGCGCAGCGCAGCGACGCGCTGATGTTCCTGGACATCCAGGTCGCGAGGAGCACGTTGCAATCCGAGCTACCGCGGCTCTCGCCGTTCCTGATGCGGCCCGACGTGCACCTCGGCCTCGATCCGGAATTCTCGATGAAGCGCGGCGGCGCGCCGGGCAAGCGCATCGGCACGTACGACGCGAAGGACATCAATTACGCGATCGACATGCTCGCCGACCTGGTGGAGAAACACAACCTGCCGCCGAAGGTGCTGGTGATTCACCGCTTCACGCGTCCGATGCTGACGAACGCGAGCCAGATCAAGCTCGATCCGCGCGTGCAGGTCGTCATCCACATGGACGGCTGGGGTCCGCCGTGGATGAAGAAGGATTCGTACCAGGCGTATGTGTACAACGAGCCGGTGCAGTTCACGGGCTTCAAGCTGTTCTACAAGAACGACACGAAGAAGGGACATCCGCTGATGAAGCCCGCGGACGTGTTGTCGCTGTTTCCGAAGCCACTGTACATACAGTACCAGTAGACGCGATTGGTTCTGCGAGCGGATGGGCGCGGCGACGGATGGACGCCGCAGGTCAACTGCTTGAGAACCGAGTCTGCGCGGATTGCGCGAATCAACGGCTCACAAGTCGTTAAGCGTCATTAACAGGCTACAGCAGGTGACGCCGCCTTCGGCTTTGGCCAGTTCGGAGGCGGGGACCGGGAGCAGCGTGACGCCGTGGCGGGAGAGGATGGCGTTCGTGTGAGGGAAGGCGTCGGCCACGATCGTTGTGCCGCCTAACCAGAGTACGTTGGCGGCGAAGGGCTCGCGTGGATCGATCGTAACCGTCTCCCACCCTTCGAACAGCGCCGGGTCGACCCACGACGGGTTGATCACCAGCTTCCGTTCGCCGGCGCGCGTCACGGCGGACTTGAGGTGGAGACAGCCGCGCACGGGCACACCGCGCACGGAATAGCCGAACGGCTCGAGCCGCGAGCGGAGTTGCTGCATTCCTGAAATGGTGCTGCGCGGTGTGAGGCCGACGAAGACATCCCGGTCGAGGACGAGGACGTCGCCGCCATCGAGGGTCGCCGGCGCCTCGATGGCGGCGAGTTGGCGGTGCCTGACGAGCGCCTCCCGGACACCGTCGACGTCGCCGCGGCGCGAGGCCGCACCGGGCCGGGTGAGTACGGCGACGTCATCGAACACGACGGCGGTGTCTTCGATGAACACCGAGTCGGCGAGGTCGTCCCTCGCTGCGACGCGATTGACGTCGAGCCCCGCCATCCGCAGGGCGCTTTCGTACAGCTCGTGCTGCCGCCGCGCTTCGTCCAGGTCGATCGGCTCGCGGGCAACGTGCGTGAGCTGGCACGACGTAATCGTTGCCGGAACGGCCCTCGTATACGCTATCCGTTGCAAGCCGTCTCCCGAGTGTGTCGATCGGCGGGAAAGGTATGGCCCACGCAGGATTCTTCCACCCAGTAGCACACGGTCGCTGCTGGATGCCAGTGCCGGACGCCCTGTGGTCGGGGCCGGGCGGGCTGTCCCACCCGCAACCCTTTGTGGAATCGTCGCATCCATCTTGGTGTTGTCCTTGATGCAAAGGCTGTCCCTTCCCTTGCCGCGCCTGACGATGCTTTGCCGCTTGCGATCGCTTTCCCTGCTCGTACTCGCCTTTCCCCTTGTGGCAGAGTCCCAGAACGCCACGAACGTGTCCAACAGCGTCTCCAATGGCGGGCACTCGGTTCCGGTGCCGTCCGCGCGGGCCGTTCGACGGACGCAGGCTGTCATGCTGGACGGAAAGATCGATGAGGCGGCGTGGCAGGCGGCAACGCCCGTCACCGAGTTCACGCAGGTCGATCCAGTCGAAGGCCAACCGGCCACGGAGCGCACCGAAATGCGCTTCCTGTTCGACGACGGCGCGCTCTACGTCGGCGCGAAGATGTACGACTCGCAGGGCCGGGCCGGCGTGCGCACGTCACTCGTCAGGCGCGACGGCAACTTCAATTCCGACTTCATCGAGATCATCATCGACGGATTTCACGACCACCTGGGCCGCGCCTTTTTCCAGGTGAATCCGTCGGGCTCCAAGTTCGACATGCTCGGCATCGGTACGTCGTGCTGCGACGAGGGGTGGGATCCGATCTGGGAGGTGGCCACGCAGATCGACGATGACGGCTGGTCGGCCGAAATCCGGATTCCGCTCTCGCAGCTCAAGTTCTCCAGTGCCGCGCAACAGACCTGGGGTTTGCAGTTGCGGCGCTGGCTGCAGCGGAACAACGAGCTGGATACATGGTCCTTCTGGCGGAAGACCGAATCCGGGGGACCGAACCGGTTCGGGCACCTCGAGGGGCTCGAATTCGGTGGCGGCTCGGGACGCCAACTGGAACTGCTGCCATACGTCGCGGCCAAGACGCAGAACCTGAGCGTCCCGAACGACGATCCGTTCCGCGGCGGCAACGTGCAGTCGGCGCGCGCGGGGCTCGATCTCAAGTACAACATCAGCTCGAACTTCACCCTCGATGCGACATTCAATCCGGACTTTGGCCAGGTCGAAGCCGATCCGGCCGTCGTCAACCTGACCGCGTTCGAGACGTCGTTTCCCGAAAAACGACCGTTCTTCATCGCCAGCTCCGGCGTCTTCGGGTTCGGCGGCTTCAATTGCTACTTCTGCAGCAACGTCTCGTCGGTGAGAGGTTTTTACACCCGCCGCATCGGCCGGTCGCCGCAGGGCGCGGATCTGGCCTTCGGCGCCGGCGGCTACGCCGACGTGCCTGACGCGACCACCATCCTCGGCGCGGCCAAGATCACCGGCCGTCCCCGGGGAGGGCTCACCATCGGGATCCTGAATGCGGTCACCAACCGCGAGGAAGCCCGCATCAGGCCCGAGTCCGGCTCGGACGTGACCCAGGTCGTCGAACCGCTCACCAACTATTTCGTCGGGCGGGTCAAGAAGGACCTGCTGCAGGGCAACCTGGTGATCGGCGGGATCGGCACGTCGGTCATCCGTGACATGGAGCCCGGCTTCGACTCGCGCCTGACGAGGCACGCGGAGCTCCTCGGCGCCGACGTCCGGTACACGTTCAAGGAACGGAAGTATTCGCTGACCGGCAACTTCGCGATCACCAACATCGACGGCGACCCGGCCGTGATCACGGCCCGCCAGCTCGCTTCATCGCGGTACTTCCAGCGGCCGGATCGAAAGCCCGGCAGCGACGGCTTCTTCACGAACCAGCTCGACCCGACCGCCACCGTCATGCGCGGCGGCGGCGCCTACCTCCGGTTAGGCAAGGATGCCGGCGACTGGATGTGGGAGACGGCGATGAACGTTCGCACCCCCGGCTTCGAGGCCAATGATCTCGCGTTCCTCACCCGGGCGGACTACATCTGGTACAACGCCAACGTGTTCCGCTACTGGTCGAAGCCGACGTCCTGGTATCGCGATTTCAACGTCATTTTCGGGGGACAGCAGCAGAACAATTTCGACGGTGACGTAACCGACCAGCAGTTGCACTTCTACGTCGGCGGGACGGCGCGGAATTTCTGGAACTTCAGCACGTTCTACATCTACCGGCCTGACCTGCTGGACGACCGTTTGCTTCGCGGCGGCCCGACCGTGGAAATGCCGGGCGTGGATGCCGTGGGCTGGAACTTCGGGAGCGATTCCCGGGGGCGGATCATCGTGAACGGCTTCGGTGAATTCGCCAGGAACCGGCTCGGCGGCTGGGGCAACAGCGCCGGCGCCAGCCTCACCTGGCGGCCGGCACCTAACGCGACGCTCACCGTCGGGCCGAACTGGAGCGACTCGCACTCGCTGCTCCAGTACGTGCGCCGCGTCGAGGATCCGACGGCCACGGACTTCTATGGAACGCGCCACGTCCTCGCCGCGATCGACCAGAAGCAACTCATCCTCGAGACGCGGCTGAACTGGACGTTCACGCCCACGACGTCGTTCGAGCTGTTCGCCCAACCGCTGATCGCGAGCGGCGACTACTCCGACTTCAAGGAATTTGACGCGCCCCGCAGCGGAAACTACAGCATCTACGGACGCGACCGAGGCACGATCAGCGAAGAGGCAGCACCCTCACCCGGCACCTCGACCCAGCTCGTGATCGACCCGGACGGCAATGGTCCGGCAAGTCAATTCCAGTTCGCGAACCCCGACTTCAACTTCCGGTCGCTGCGCGGGAACGCGGTCTTCCGCTGGGAGTTCCGTCCCGGGTCGGTAATGTACGTGGCCTGGGCGCACAATCGCAGCGCGTCGCTGTCGAACGGCGACTTCCGTTTCGGGCGCGATTTCAGTGGGATGTTTGAAAACGTGCCTGACAATGTCTTCCTTGTGAAGGCAAGCTTCTGGTTACTACGATAGCCGCGGGTTCTGTGAAACGATGGCCGCAGGTACTAACTGCAGATCACGGATAGCACAGGGGAACACAGAGGCACACCGGTACTGCATTGGTGAAGACCTGGACACGCAAGGTTCAAGCTCACGCCGGGGGTATCGGTCGGTGTGTCCAGGTCTTCACCAAAGTAGTGTCTGTGTCCATCTGTGTATCCGGCGCCTTCTGCGTTCTGCCGTACCGCGGGAATCGTCGTCCCTAAAAACAAAACCTCCGGGGTGAGCCGGAGGTTTTGCACAGGCAGGCCCCAGCACGAAGGCGAAAGGGCGAGCTGCCGCGTATTTGACGATCGATCCACCAGAGGGCCACACGGCGTGTCACGCCATCAACCATGGTCGTTACGACGTGGGTCGCGCGCGCCCGCCAACCATTGCCACGGTGAGCAGCACCACCAGAATGTAGTCGAGTACGTGCTCGAACACGTGCGCGGCGACGACGCCTGACAGGCCTGCCGATAGTTGGGCGGTTTCCTCGAGTCCCGTTCGGCTGAACGCGAGCGCGAGGAACAGGGGGATCAGCAGCACGCCCAGCCACGCCAGGATCGTCACGAACAGCCCCGCCGGCTCGGCGTGTCCACGGGGACCGATCCGTTGCAGGCCGAGTGCAAACGTGAACGGGAGCGTGATGACCCCATGGGTCATGATTTCGCGGGCCTGGTGTCCGATGTACCGTCCCGACGTGAACGGCTCCATCGTCAGGCCGAACGCGAGGGTGAGGACGATGATGACCGCCCAGGATACGAGCGCCAGCTTGCGCGCCGCGCCATCGGCACGCAGGACGCGGACCGAACCCGATGTCACCGCGGCGAGCACCATGGTGGCGCAAACGAACCAAACGGTGCTCAGGAGATGAAAGCGCCAGTGTGACCCGTAGCTGACGTCATCATCCCGGGTGCGGAACAGCAGCAGGTCTTTCGCGGCCTCCGCGACGCCCTCCTCCGAGACCGCCATCGCGAAGGTCAGGCCGATCAGCAGCACGGCCGCGATGCCGGCCCACGGGACGGGGCGTCGCGAAACGCCCGGCGACATCGTCGCGACCGCCGTCGCCAGCGTGAGCGCCATGACGATGTCGACCGGCACTTCGCGCAGGTGGTGGCGGAAGAACAGGATGGTGCCACCTAACGAGTAGTGCCCGCTCTCGTGGACGATCACGTTCCAGAGCTGGGGTGTCCCGTGGGCGATGGCCAGCCAGGCGTAGGCCGCCGCCACCAGGACGAGTGGCGTGACCAGCAGGAACGCGATCCACCGGCGCTGCCAGCGCCGGTCAGGCATCAAGCTCTCGCATCGGGCTCAATCAGCATTGACACCTCACCTGGCGAAAGGGCTTCCGATTCCGGGGTGACCGGTAAATCCGTTTCGATGAGTGGCGGGTTGCGCGCTGGCACCCTGGGAAAGAGAAGGCCCGCCGTTGCCGACGGGCCCTCGCTCCAGTAACGCGTGCCGACTACTGCACAGCGTTGATCATGTCGAAGATCGGCAGGTACATCGCGACAACCATGCCGCCGACGATGACGCCGAGGAACACGATCATGATCGGCTCGAGCAGTGACAACAGGCCACTCACCGCGGCGTCCACTTCCTCATCGTAGAAGTCCGCGATCTTCGAGAGCATTTCGTCCAGGCCGCCGGTCTGTTCGCCGACGGCGATCATCGAGATCACCATGGGCGGGAAGACCGCCGACTTCTGCAGCGGCGCCGCGATCGTATCACCGCCGGCGATGCTCGCCCGCGACTGCATGATCGCATCCTGGATCACGCGGTTGCCGGCCGTCTTGGCCGTGATTTCGAGGCCGTCGAGGATGCTCACGCCGGAGCTGATGAGCGTGCCCAGCGTCCGCGTGAAGCGCGACACCGCACTCTTCCGCAGCACGTCGCCAAGGACCGGGAACCTCAGCAGCATCCGGTCGATCGTGAGCTTGCCGCCCGACGTCGCGTAATAGCGCCTGAACAGGAAGACCGAGGAAACCATGGCCGCGATGACCGCCCACCAGTATCCCCGCAGGAAATCCGAGGCGCCAATGACGATCCGGGTCGGCAACGGAAGCGCCATGCCGACGCCCGAGAACATGCCTTCGAACACCGGGATGACGAAGATCAGCAGCACCGCAATCGCGATGACAGCCACGCTCATGATGACCGCGGGATAGATCATCGCGCCCTTCACCTTCCGCACCAGGGCGTCGTTCTTTTCCATGAACGTCGCCAGGCGCATCAGGATCGTGTCGAGGATACCGCCCGCTTCGCCGGCCGCCACCATGTTGACGTACAGGTCACTGAACGCCTTGGGGTGCTTGGCCAGCGCATCGGCCACGGTGTGGCCGGATTCGACGTCGAACACGATGTCGCGCGTCGACGCGGCAAGCACCTTGTTTTCGGTCTGCTTGGCGAGAATGTCGAGCGCCTGCACCAGCGGCAGACCGGCGTTGATCATCGTCGAGAACTGTCGCGTGAAAATCACGACGTCCCGCATCTTGATGCCGCCCTTGGCCTTCTTCGGCTTGGTGCTCTCGTCGACCTTGACGACGGTCATTCGCTGGCGCCGGAGCTGCGCGACGACGTCCTGCGCCGTTGCAGCTTCGACCGTCGCGGTCTTCAGCTCACCGGCGGCGTTCCGGGCAGTATAGGTAAAGGCAGGCATGCTTCAGGTTGTGAGAACGTGAGGTCGTGAGGTCGTGAGGTCGCGATGAGGCTCGGCTAGCGTCTGCCGCCAACTGCCTGCAGCGGACGCTTCCCGTCATGGTCCTCGTCGGCGGCCGAACGGCCGATCATGCGAAGGAACTCGTTAGGATCGCTCGACACGCGCAGGCATTCCTCGTCCGTCACCTCGCGCGCCAGGTACAACTGGTACAGGGAATCATTCAGCGTCTGCATGCCGAACTTCTTGCCCGACTGCATCATCGAGTAGATCTGGTGCACCTTGTCGTCGCGGATCAACGCGCGCATCGCGGGCGTGATCACGAGAATCTCGGCCGCCATCACGCGGCCGCGGCCACGGGCCCGCGGCAACAGCGTCTGCGTCACGATGCCCTCGAGCACGAACGCGAGCTGGGCGCGCACCTGCGACTGCTGGTGGCTGGGAAACACGTCGATGATACGATTGATCGCCTCGGCCGCCGAGTTGGTGTGCAGCGTGGCGAACACGAGGTGGCCGGTTTCGGCGATGGTGAGCGCCGCCTGGATCGTTTCCAGGTCGCGCATTTCGCCGATGAGGATGACGTCCGGGTCTTCACGCAACGCATACTTG
>CBIHMX010000049.1:0-10216 GCA_966211115.1 uncultured Gemmatimonadaceae bacterium
GCGTCGGAGCGGGCCTTCCAGGCAAGCGTGCTCGAACTTCGGGCCGAGCTACAGGCGCTGCACGATGACCTGTCGCCGGAAACGGTGGTGAAGGTGGAACATGCCCTGGCGACGATCGACCTGGCCATTGCCGAGGGACGCGAAGCCCTGCTCCGTGATCCCGCGAATACCGCACTCTCGGAGCTCGTTGCGTCGAATTACCGGCAGAAGATCGACCTGCTGCGACGCATGACACAGCTTGCATCAACATGATTCTCTCCCGCTTTCACCTCGCCGCATTCCTCGCCGCCGCCATCACGGCGGCACCGGTCGTGGGCGAGTCACAACAGAAGGTCGACGTCCGGCGGGCGGTGACACGCGATGTCTATGTGCGCCTGAATGGGGTGTTCGGGTCACTGCGGGTCACCGGCTGGCAGAAGGACTCGGTGGTCATGACCGGATCGCTGCCGAAAGAGGCGCGCCTCGAGGGCGCCATGGGTGCGGCGAGCAGCACACCGGTGTCCGGCCTGAAGTTCTACGTCGAAGGTCCAACGGGCGCGAACGCGTCGGGATCGCTCGAACTGTTCGTACCGGTTGGTGCGACGGTGTGGGCCAAGTCGGGCAGTGCGACCATCGACGTTACCGGGATCACCGGTGGATTGGACCTGAACATCGTCGGTGGTGCCATCACGGTGACTGGGGACCCGCGCGAGCTGAACATCGAGTCGATGGACGGGAGCGTGATGGTCAGCGGTGCGCCAACGTGGATGCGCGCGAAGACGGCATCGGGAGACGTGACCATTCACGGCGACTGCACGGACCTTGGCGTCACGACGGTCAGCGGCACGGTGATGATCCGCGACGGCACCTACGAGAGAGCGCGCATAGAATCCGTCACCGGAAACGTCAGCTTCGGCGGGGACATGAACCGTGCCGGTTCGCTACTCATGGATACACACAGCGGGACGATCGAGCTCTATCTCGGAAAGATGTCGCTCGACATCGATGCAACGACCATCACCGGTACGATCACCAATAGCGTCACTGCTCGGCGTCCCACGCCCGGTCGTGACGGTCGCGGAGAGGAACTGACGCTCGCGCTGGGAACCGGAGAGGCTCGCGCCACGCTGCGATCGTTCAAGGGCAACATCCGGTTGAATCGTTAACGAGGCCTGCTTTCCAGGTCAGACTCGAAGAATTCGAAGTCTTTTCTCGCCATGACACGCGGTATGAGCCGGCTCATGACGCACCGAGCTCTTCCCAGAGGTACGCCGCGGCGAGCATGCCTTTCTCGAAGTTCTCGACCGACATCCACTCGTCAGGCGCGTGGGCGTTTTCGCCGGGAAGGCCAAATCCCATCAGCAGCACGGGAGCACCGAGACTGCGCTGGAAATCGCCGACGACCGGAATCGAGCCGCCTTCACCCGCCAGCACCGGCTCGCGATCAAACGCGCGCTTCAGCGCACGCCGGCCGGCGTCGAAGAGCGGCCCTTCAAGCGTCGCCCGCCATGGCCGGCCGTGGTGCAACGGCGTGACCGTCACCTTCACCTCTGGAGGCGCCTGGGTCCGGATATGGTCGGTCACCAGGGCCGCGATCTCGTCAGGCGACTGATCCGGTACGAGCCGGCAACTGATCTTGGCCATTGCCCTCGCCGGCAGCACGGTCTTGGCCCCTTCGCCGGTATAGCCGCTGAGCAACCCGTTCACTTCCAGCGTGGGACGGGTCCAGATGCGCTCGAGCGTCGAATACGAGGTTTCCCCGCCTAACGCCGGCGATCCGGCCTCCTCACGAAAGGCCTCCTCGCGGAACGGCAGCGCGCGAATCTGATCCCGCACGGCGTCTTCCCACGCGACCACCCGGTCGTAGAACCCCTTCACCGCCACGCGACGCTGTTCGTCGTGGAAACTGGCGATGATCCTGGCGAGCGTCGTGGCTGGATTCACCACCGCCCCTCCGTAACTGCCGGAATGAAGGTCCTGCGCCGGGCCTTCGACATCGACCTGCAGGTAGGCAAGGCCCCGCAACGAAAACAGGATCGACGGCAGTCCCGGAGCAAACATGGCCGAGTCGGAGATGATGACGCCGTCGCACGCGAGTCGCTTGGCATGGTCCTCGACAAATCCGGAGAGGTGCTCGCTTCCTACCTCTTCTTCGCCTTCAGCGAGAAGGATCACGTTCACGGGTAGCTTGCCGTGAACCGCGAGGTGGGCCTGCAGCGCCTTGACGTGCAGATAGAGCTGTCCCTTGTCGTCGACGGAACCGCGCGCGTAGATCCGACCGTCGCGCACGGCCGGCTCGAATGGCGGGGAATGCCAGAGCTCCAGCGGTTCAGCCGGCTGGACGTCATAGTGGCCGTAGATGAGATACGTCGGCGCCGAAGGGCCCGCGGCTCGCCATTCGCCTAACACGATCGGGTGGCCGCTGGTCGGAATGACTTCAGCGATCAACCCCGCCGCGGTGATTTTCTCGGCCAGCCAGTCGGCGGCCCGAGCGACATCGGCACGATGTTCGGAGCGCGCGCTGACGCTCGGAATGCGGAGGAACTCGAAGAGCTCGGTAGTCGCGGGCTCCCGGTTCGAGGTCAACCAGTCGGTTGGGGTCACTTGGACGGCGGACGTGAGGTGAGAAGTGAGATGAAGCCCTGCATTGGAGATTGTAACAGGCAGGTGCCATCGCGTCGCCTGAAGCCTGGCGTTAGTCCTATCTTGACCCATGCCCAACCGCCTCCGCGATTCCGCGAGTCCGTACCTCCAGCAGCATGCCGACAACCCGGTCGACTGGTACGAGTGGGGGCCGGACGCGCTCGAGCTCGCGAAGCGGGAACGGAAGCCGATCCTGCTGAGCATCGGTTACGCGGCGTGCCATTGGTGCCACGTCATGGCGCACGAGTCCTTCGAGGATGAGGCAACCGCGGCGCTCATGAACGAATTGTTCGTGAACATCAAGGTTGATCGCGAGGAGCGTCCGGACCTGGATGCGATTCACATGCAGGCGGTACAGGCGCTGACGGGTCACGGCGGATGGCCCATGACGGTGTTCCTCACGCCTGATGCCGTGCCGTTTCATGCCGGTACCTACTTCCCTCCTGCTGACCGGCATGGGCTACCTTCATTCCAGCGTGTGCTGCGAGCGGTGTCGAATGCCTGGCGAGACAAGCCAGATAGTGTGGCCGAGGCGGCGCGGTCGCTCACCGAACACCTGCAACGCGCGGCGAGTCCGTCGACGTCCACGCGTGCCGTCGACCAGCAAGTCCTTGACCTCGCCTTTCGGGCCTGCGCACGCGCGTTCGATGTCCGGCACGCCGGCTTTGGCGGTGCCCCGAAGTTTCCGCCAAGTATGACGCTGGACTTTCTCCTGCGACATGCCGTACTCACCGGTGAGTCGCTGGCGCTCGACATGGTCGTGCGAACATTCGACGAAATGCGCCGCGGCGGAATATTCGACCAGGTTGGTGGAGGGTTGCACCGGTACAGCGTGGACGAGCGCTGGCTGGTTCCGCACTTCGAAAAAATGCTGTACGACAACGCGCTGTTCGCGCGACTGGGCGTCAGGCTCTGGCAGGTCACGCATGACGACGACGTCATGGCGGCGACCGTTCACACGCTCGATTGGGTCATCCGCGAAATGCGTGATCAGGACGGCGGCTTTCAGTCCTCGCTCGATGCCGACAGCGAAGGCCACGAAGGACGCTTTTACGTGTGGACGCGCGAGGAATTCCGGCGCGTCTGCGGCGACGACGCGGATGTCGCCGAAGCGCATTGGGGCGTATCCGAGGCCGGCAACTTCGAGGGAAAGAACATCCTGTTCGTTCCGCACGGCCATGCGGCAACCTCTGCGCGAACAGGCAAAACGCAGGAAGAAGTTCGCGACGGCCTCGCCCGGGCGCGCACTCGCCTCTACGACGTTCGTGCACAACGACCGTGGCCGGCGAAGGACGGCAAGGTGGTTGCCTCCTGGAACGGACTCATGATCCGCGCTTTCTGTGAGGCCGCGCGCGCCTTTGATCGCGGCGACTATCGCGACGTCGCCGAGCGAGCCGGTGCATGCATCCGTACGACGCTCGTCCGGGACGGCCGTGTTTTTCGTTCGGCACTTGGTGGACGAGTTTCCGGTCCCGGAATGCTGGAAGATTTTGCGGCGGTTGGCCTGGCGTTCGTGGACCTGTATTCGCTCACGTTCGACCCGGCGTGGCTGGTCGAGGCCCGGACGATTGCCCAGAGCATGGTCACGCTGTTTCACGACGCTGGCACGTCGACCTGGTACGATACCGCCAGCGATCACGAACGACTGCTGGTCCGTCCACGCGAGGTGACGGACAACGCTACTCCTTCTGGCACTTCGCTGGCGGCAGATCTCCTGCTGTCCCTCGCCGACCTCGATGACCAGGAGCAATGGCGAACCCTCGCGGAACGGGCCGTGTCGCAGGTCGGTGATCCGATCGCGCAGTATCCACAGGCGTTAGGCCACATCGCCGGCGTGGCCGAAACCGTCGTTCACGGCGGCGTTCAGGTCGCCATCGTGGGCGAGAATCCCCACGATCTCGTGCGGCGCGTGGGGGCCCGTTTCGTGCCGGGTCTGGTCGTGGCCGGAGGTGATGCCAATGACGACAGGCAACCGTCGCTCCTCAGGGACCGGTCGCCCATGGGAGCAGCCACTGCCTATGTCTGCCGGAGTTTTACCTGTAACCTGCCGACGACCGACCCCGAGGCGCTGGACCAGCAGCTCATGGACCGGATTGGCAATGTCAGTTCCCCGGCGCGAGGTCCAAATGCGTCAAGTACCGTAGGGCGTTGAGCGCCAGACAGTTATCTGCCCGCAAGTTCAATCGTCCTCATCCGGTGACGCGGGTCAGCGCGGCCGGGGTCGCCTCACGATTTTCCGGTATTTGAGGCTGACACGTGTCCTGACTCGGAGATTGGACCCCGGACGATTCATATTACCCGTCCAGCCCGTACCCCCAGTACCGAACATTGAGACGATGCGATCGATCCGATCTTTCCTGACGAGACTCTCGCTGCCCGCCGTTGCGGCCGCCGCCTTCGCCAGCACGAAGTCCACCGATCCTTAACCGGTGGCGTCGTTCACGCTACAGCCAACGTTCGATTCGGTCGAGGTGGGTGAGACGTACGATCGGTGGATCATCACGCTGAAGGACGCCAGTGGAAACACGCTCACGGGCCGTACACTGGCTTGGGAATCGAACAATACGGCAGTGGCGACGATTGACCCGGCGACCGGCGTCCTGACGGCCGTTGCCAGCGGGCAGTCCGTGATCACGGCACGTGTCGAAGGGATAAACGCGCAGTCCACCATCAAGGTGCTGCTGCCGGTACTCTCGATCGTCATCGCTCCGGACAGTTTCGACCTTCCGCTGACCACGACGCGCACGATCAACGCGCAACTTGTGGGACCGGGTGGAGTCGGACTCACCAATCGCGCGATCACCTGGTCGAGCTCGAACCCCGGCATCGCCGTCGTCAGTACCAGCGGTCTCGTCACGCCCGTCTCCGTCGGCACGACCACTATTGCAGTGAGCGCGGGCCAGCTGACCAAGAACGTCCGCGTTCGTGTGATTTCGGAGCCGGTGCAGAGCGTCCGGATCCTCCCCCAGCAGTCGGTGCACGTAATCCGTCTGGGACAGACGAAACAGTTGTCCGCGGAATGCCTGAACGCCGCGCAAGAGGTGCTGAGCGGCCGGACCATCACCTGGAATTCCGGCAATCCGGTCGTCGCCACCGTCTCGCAGAACGGGCTCGTTTCCGCCCTCACGCTCGGAACCGCCAATATTACCGCGACCTGCGATGGCGTCAGCAGCACCGTCAACGCCCAGGTGACGCGCGTGCCCGTCTCGAGCGTGACCATCACGCCTAACGGGTTGACGCTGGCGGACAACACGCAGGGTCAGCTGCAGGCGGTGGCACGCGACAGTGCGAACAACGTCCTGTCGCTCCAGGGTCGCCAGGTCGTCTGGTTGTCCAACAACGTCCCCGTGGCCAACGTCAACTCGCAGGGAGTCGTCTCGGCGGCGTCGCCGGGAGCCGCCGAGATCACCGGGAGTGTCGATGTCGTGGTCAGCGCGCCGGTGACGGTCAGCGTGACTGCCTTCGCGGAGACGGCGAGCGAGACGCGCCTGACGAGTGCTGCCCGACTCCGGCGAACGGACGCGACGCGCCCGGAACGCTGACGGCTATCCCTGGTCCCTGCCGCGCCGATTCCTAGAGATCGGCGCAGCTCTGCAGGATCGTTCGGCAGTTCCTGCAGATCACCTTGCAACGCAGCTCGGCCAGGTCCGCGGATCCGCACACGTCGCACGACGACAGCATCGGTGACGTGGCCTGCCTGGTGGAGACAACCGGTTCAACCGGGAGCTGCGGTGCCTGACGATACGCCTGGCTGAGTTGCGCAGCGCCCTTCGCGCAGCTCACTCGAAATCGAGCGCCAGGTTCATGGCCGCCGCCGAATGGGTCAGGGCCCCGATCGAGATCATGTCGACGCCAGTGCCCGCGATGGCGCGGACATTCTCCAGCGTGACCCCGCCCGACGCTTCCAGTTCCGCGCGGCGGGCCGTGACCTTCACGCACTCTTTCATCAGGTCGAGCGGCATGTTGTCGAGCAGGATGATGTCTGCGCCTGCAGTGGCGGCGGCGGAAACCTGGTCGACCGTGATGCACTCGATTTCCACGCGCGCGCCGGGCGGCGCGAGCTCACGGGCGCGGCGGATCGCGATCTCCACGTGGCCGTCAACCGCCGCCAGGTGATTGTCCTTGATCAGCACGGAACTGGCGAGGTCCATGCGATGGTTCGTCCCGCCGCCGGCGCGGACGGCATATTTCTCGAGCGCGCGCCAGCCGGGTGTCGTCTTTCGTGTATCGAGGATCTTCACGCCGGTGCCACGCACGGCATCTACATAACGGGAAGTCAGGGTCGCGACGCCGGACATCCGCATCAGGAAATTCAGCGCCACCCGTTCAGCCGAGAGAAGCGCGCGCGCGTGCCCGCTGATGTAGATCACCGTCTCGCCGCGCATGGCGCGTTTCCCGTCCTCGATGTCCACGCGCATCGACGCTTTCGGGTCGAGCATACGGAAGGTCTCGAGCGCAAACGGAATGCCCGCGATGGTGCCGCCCTGCCGGGCCACGAGCGCCGCGCGGGCCCGGCGATCCGACCGGACGGTGGCGATCGTCGTGATGTCGTTGAATGCGCCGTCTTCGTCGAGCGCATCACGCACACGAGCCACGAGCTGATCCCGGGTGAGCGGGAATCGAAGCCCGTCACGGGGCACGGCCGGCATTTCGAGCGGCGTGACTCTACGCGGTGGCGGGACGTTCGGCTCGAGGTTCGGCATTGGGTCTGCGGAGATTACTCGCCGGGATCGAAACCTGCGACTCCCGCAAGCGAGCGGGGCGCCGAGCCACCGACCGCGACCATTCGCTCGAGCGCCTTCCGCGCCTTCTGTGCGATGTCCTCGGGCACGGTGATGCGATGGACCAGCGCCTCCAGCGAATGAAGCACCTTGGGAAGCGTCGTCATCTTCATATACTGGCACTCGGCCCGGTCCGACGCCGCGAAGAAGGTCTTGTCGGGGTTCGCGCGGCGCAGCCGGTGAAGGATGCCGGTCTCGGTCGCGACGATGAACTCGCTGTTTTTGGACTCCGACGGCCGGCGGATCATGCCTTCGGTCGACAGCACCTGGACGCCTTCCGACGAAATCGCCCCAGCCGACATGGCCTCTACCACACTGGTCGCACAACCGCATTCCGGATGTACGAGTAACTCGGCCCCGGGGTGTTCCGATCGTTGGCGATTCAGGCTGAGCGGCGTGATACCGGCGTGCACGTGACACTCGCCCAGCCAGATGTGCATGTTCTCGCGGCCGGTTACGCGACGGACGTGCGCGCCGAGGAAGAAGTCAGGGAGGAATAGGATCTCCTGTTCGGCAGGAATCGAATTCACGATCTCAACCGCATTGCCTGACGTGCAGCAGTAGTCGCTTTCGGCTTTGACGGCAGCCGTCGTGTTCACGTAGGAAACGACGACGGCTCCCGGATGCTCCGCTTTCCAGGCACGAAGCTGATCGGCGTCGATGGTGTCCGCGAGCGAGCAGCCGGCGGCGAGATCCGGCAGGAGGACCGTCTTGGCCGGCGAAAGAATCGCGGCCGTTTCGGCCATGAAGTGAACGCCGCAGAATACGATGACGTCCGCCGACGTCTTGGCCGCCTCGCGCGACAGGCCGAGCGAGTCACCCACGAAATCGGCGACGTCCTGTACTTCGGGGCGTTCGTAGTTATGAGCGAGGATGACCGCATTACGCTCGCGAGCCAGCTCCTTGATGCGGTATCCGAGGCCTTCAGAGGTTGCAACAGACATGGTTGGAATCTAGCGCCTCACGGGTCAGGTCGGCTTTCCGGTGGAGTCTGACCCCCGCTACAGCTCGATGTGTTTTCCAGCCCAGCCGCGCCGTGGCTTGGGGAAATCGCTGCGATGATGGCCGCCCCGCGATTCTTTCCGTGCCAGCGCCGACGTAGCGATGAGAATCGCCGTTTCGGACAGGTTGAGTTCTTCGGTGGCGCCCGGTTGAAGCCGATTGTGGATGTCATTCAACTCTTCGAGGCACTCGCGAAGGCCGCGCGCATGGCGGTCGATGCCGCTCTTCTCCCACATCAGCGCCCGAATGCTGTCGGCCGCCACCTGGGCGGCGCCACGGTCCGGAAGCACGGGGACCGACCAGCGCGATGCGCGTCGTGGGACCGGCGCCGGGGGCACCTTTTCCAGGTCGCGCGCGATCCGCTCGGCGAAGACCAGTCCCTCGAGCAGTGAATTCGATGCCAGCCGGTTGGCGCCATGCACGCCGGTGCACGAGACCTCACCGCAGGCATAGAGGCTCTGCAGGCGCGAGTGACCGGCCAGGTCCGTGATGATGCCGCCCATCATGTAGTGCGCGGCGGGGGTGACCGGGATCAGGTCTTTTCGCGGATCGATGCCGCGGGCCGTGCAGAGCGCAAAGATGCCAGGGAACCGCTCGTCGAACTGGGCGATGCCGCTCGCGTCGAGAAACACCTGGCCAGTTTCCTGGCGCTCGGCGAAAATCTCGCGCGCGACGACGTCGCGCGGCGCCAGTTCGGCCAGGCGGTGCCGCTGGTGCATGAACCGCCGGTGCTTGCCGTTGAGCAGCTTCGCGCCTTCACCGCGTACGGCCTCGGACACGAGCGCGAGAGGATTCTCCGGCGTGTCCAGCGCGGTGGGGTGGAACTGCACGAATTCCATGTCCGCCAGGCGCACGCCGGCGCGGTACGCGATCGCGAATCCATCGCCGGTCGCGACGACCGGATTCGTCGTGTAGCGATAGGCCTGGCCACAGCCGCCGGTGGCGAGGACGGTGGCATCGGCACGGATTTCGACCGGCTCCCCCGCGACACTGGCGCGCACACCGGCGCACCGGCCGCCTTCGACGATGAGGTCCAGCACGCGGGCCCGTTCGAGCACACTGGTTCGCTTGCTCTCCCGCACCCGCTCGACGAGTATGCGCGCCACCTCGGCGCCGGTACGGTCGCCGTGCGAGTGCACGATGCGACGCCGAGAGTGCGCGGCTTCGCGACCGAGCTTGAACTTTCCGTGCGGCGTGAGGTCGAATTCGGCGCCCGCTACCTGCAGCTCGCGCACCCTGGCCGGTCCTTCCTCGACCAGCACCCGGACCGCTTCCTCGTCGGCGAGGGCGGCACCGGCGGCGAGCGTATCCTGCGAGTGCAGCTTGGGCGAGTCCCCGGCGCCTAACGCCGCGGCGATGCCGCCCTGGGCATAGGCGGTTGCGCTGTCGAACAGCGACCGCTTGGTGAGGACCAGGACGTCGGCGCCGACCGATGCGCGCCAGGCGGTGTGCAGTCCGGCCACCCCGCTGCCGACCACGAGAAAACGCGTCCGGACGAGGGATGGCATGATTGAAATGCTAGAGCGCCGAACGCCAAGCGCAAAGGGTTGTGGGAATTCAGGCGCGACCCGAAATTCGTGCCATGCCTATCTCTCAGTGGCGCAAGCGGTTGGCTCCGATCGGGGTGGTCATCGCCTGGGGAAGCGCTCACGCGCAGTCGGGCTGGGAGATGCTGAAGCCGGAGACGACCGCGTCCTTCCGGGGGTTGTCCGTCGTGAACGATCGGGTGGTGTGGGCCAGTGGCACGCGCGGTACGGTCATCCATACCACCGACGGCGGCGACACCTGGCGGGTGGACAGCATTCCAGGCG
>CBIHMX010000050.1:0-10150 GCA_966211115.1 uncultured Gemmatimonadaceae bacterium
CAAGGTCGCGCCGCACTTCTTCGGCTACACCCCCTGCCCTGCCCTCTGTCCCCTCCACATGGCGAATATCGCGGCCGTGCTGGGACGGATGCCGGCCGAGGACCGCGCCCGGATCACGACGGTTTTCGTGACGACCGATCCGGAACGCGACACGCCCGAGCGGCTGCGCGAATGGCTGGCGAATTTCGACCCGACATTTGTGGGACTGACCGGCACGAAGGACGAAATCGCCCGGGCGCAGGCGTCGTTAGGCCTGGCTGATGCCGCCCGCCAGTACCCGGACGCCGACTCGACGAACTACTACGTGGAACACGCGGCCCAGGTCTTCGCGTTCGCTCGTGATGGCCTGGCCTATCTCGTCTACCCGTTCGGAATACGCCAGGAAGACTGGGCCAACGACCTTCCCCGGCTGGCCGGCGATGCAAGCGGCGCTTCCATTCGCCAGACCCTGGCGGCGCAGGCAAATGCCGGATCGCTCAACAAGGAGCCCGAACCCGGCGCCGTCGACGAGACCAACGCGATGGTCATCTCGAAGGCGGTCGTCGCCGAACCAACCGGCACGGACGAAGCGGCGGTGTACATCACGTTCAGGAACAACACGCAGGAGGCGGACACGCTCGTCGCCATCGCATCCGATCTCGCCGTTCGCGGTGAAGTGCACGAAACCATGGGGGAAGGCGAGATGCGCCACATGATGGCGATGAAGGAACTGGTCATTCCCGCCGGGGCCGAGGTCAAGCTGCAGCCCGGCGGCATGCACATGATGCTGCTCCAGCTCCGCAGGAAATTCGTGGCCGGCGACACGGTCACGCTCTATCTCTCGCTTGCCAGGGCCGGCGCCGCGCAGGTCCGGGCGCCTGTCGTTCCCTACGCAGAACTCGAGAAGGCCCTCGATCCAGGTGACGGTGTGAAGAAGTGAGCCGGTCAGCTCGCCTCTCACGTCTCGGGTCTCCCATCCAATGAGCTTCTGGTGCAGCGCCACCGGCCAGCCGTGGACCTGGGAATGGCGCGCCTATCCCGGCATCTGGCTGTTCGTCGTGCTCCTCGCCGCCGGCATGTGGGCCTGGAACAGGGCCGGCGCCCGCGCGGCATCGAAACACATCCGGCCGATGCACCCGGTGTTCCTCGGCGGCTTGATCGTGCTCTGGCTGTCGCTCGACTGGCCGATCGGCGCGTTAGGCGCCGGACACCTTGCCAGCGTCCACATGCTGCAGTTCCTGATGATGGCGCTGATCGCGCCGCCGATGCTGCTGCTGGGGCCCTCGCCCGAGGCGCTGGCACTTCTCGACCGGCCCGGGCGCTTCATGTCACTCGTCAGGCGCGTCGTCGCGCCCTTACCGGCGTTCGCGCTGTTCTCGGTGATCGTGCTGGTCACCCACCTGCCGCCGCTGGTCGACGTGCTGATGGCGACGCAGCCCGGCTCCATGCTCATCGACATCCTCTGGATCGGTGCCGGCATCCTGTTCTGGTGGCCCGTCATCCTTCCGGTGCCGGCCCAACCGCGATTCACCTACCCGGTGAAGATGGGTTACCTGATCGTGGGCCTGATGTTCAGCCCGATCATGTTCGGCCTCGCTGGATTCCTGGCCTATTCCCAGACGCCGTATAACGGCGTCTTCGAGCTCGCGCCGCCGATCTCGGGCATCTCCGCGCACGATGATCACCAGCTCGCCGGCGTCATGATGAGCATCGGAGGCGCCGTGATCGCGTTCACCGGCATCTCCGTCATCTTCTTCCGCTGGAACAAGGAGTCGGGCTGACTCAATTCAGGGGCACGACGCTCCGGACCTCGGTGGACGAACCGCCGTCCGAAATGTTCGGCTTTGTCTGGAATGCCATGCTGCGCGGGTAACCGAGTTCACGGTCGTACTCGACGTCGATCTCGGCATAGTGAGAACCGAAACCGGATTCGCTCATCGCCCGGAACAACCGGCTGAACAACGAATCCATGGGCTGCCAGGCGTTGATCGTGATGGGAAAATCGGGGTGCGGTTCTACCTGCACCACCTCGACGACGACCCCCTCGCGCACCGACACGCGAGTCCACTGTGCCAGTTCCGGAGGACAGAAGCAGAACGTGCGGATCTCATAGCTGTAGTCCGCGAACGGCCTCGCATCCCAGCGTGACTTGGCCGCGGCCAGCGCCACCAGGTCCCCCTGCCCGGCCGGTCCGTCGAAAAGGTTGCAGGCCGTGGCCAGTACTGCGACACCGATCATCACCGCGTTTCTGAGGCGCATGCCCGTCTCCATGGTGCTGCGTCCGGAAACAGACAGACTGGCCGGTCCTGGACCCTGAACCCTGAACCGTCAGCGCCGAAGCAACGACTCTGCGTAGTCGATCCCTCGCGGTGTCCGTGAGCCGTGCCACGACAGCAGTTCGCCATCCGCCAACCGGAAACGATCCCGCGGCAGCCGGCTCAGCGCCGCCAGTTCATCGATGTGCTTGTCCTGGAACGGAAACGGCTCGTTGGGCAGCAGCACCCGCAGCGGATCCGCGGCGCGCAACTCGTCAGGCGTAATGGACGGGTATCGATCCGCCCTGGAAGCGAACACGTTCTGCCCGCCGGGCAGCGCGAGCAGCCCCGCGATGAACGTGTCGTCGTTCACGGTCATCAGCGGCTCGCGCCAGATGAGGCATGCATAACGAACCGGAGGATACTTCGCGGCATCGCGATGGACCCGATCGGCCCGGCGCTCGATGTCCGAGGCGATCGGCTCCGCTTCACGCTGGCGGTGCAGGGCCATGCCTATCGAGCGGACCATGGCCGCGGTGTCGGCCGCGGTGCGGGGCATCGAGGAATGGACGCGGAGCCCGGCGTCGCTGAGCGCACGGGCATCGTCGGCCCGGTTTTCCTCCTCGTTCATCAGCACGATGTCGGGCGCCAGCTCGATGATGCGCTCGACCTTCGGGTTCTTCGTCCCACCCACCTTTTCCACCGCGTCGACCCGATCGGCCGGATGCACGCAGAATTTCGTCCGACCCACGAGCGCGTCCCCGGCGCCGAGGTCGAAAACGAGCTCGGTGAGAGAGGGACAGAGCGAAACGATCTTCACGGTGCACGGACGCTACACGCGCGTCAGCCTCGTTCTCAAGGCATCATTCATCGGCGCGACACCTGCCACATTTCCGCGCCGAGGAGGGTACACGCGACGATGGTCATTCGATTGACGGTTCTGTTCGCCACGATGGTTGCCGCCGGACCGGCGCTCGCACAGGTGCTGGAGGTGCGGCCGGTGACCCCACCAGCCGTCACCACGTCGATCGAGACCCTGCGCGCGGCCCAGGAAGGATTCGAGACGTTCCGCCGCCGGAACGCGCCGGCATTCGCCGTGCGCTCGGGACCCGACCGGTGCGACGAGCAGGTCGGCCGTTTCTGCTACTGGTACGAGGAGGACGGTCCGTCTCCGCCAAACGAGTCGGAACGCATCACGGAGGCGCGGGATCGCCTCATCGAGCAAATCGACTCCGTCGGCCGCGTGTACCCGAACGACCGATGGGTCTCGGGCCAGCGCGTCCGGTACCTGACCGAGGCGGGTCGGTACGACGAGGCCATTCACGCCGCTCAGGCCTGTACGTCGCGCGAGTGGTGGTGTGGCGCGTTGCGAGGATTCGCGTTCCACGTCGCCGGTCGTTTCGAGGAAGCCGACAGCGCGTACGAGGGGGCGTTGCGGCTCATGAGCGACGGCGAACGCTGTGCGTGGCGTGACCTGAAACTGTTGCTGGCCGATGACCAGCTTCGCGCGTATCGCGAGCACGATTGCACGGACCGCCTGCCGCTCGAGCAGCGAATCTGGTGGCTCTCGCGGCCGATGCTGTCCGGGCGCGGCAACGACGCGCGGACCGAATACTACTCCCGCCTGATGATGGCGAATTTCGTCGAGGACGCGCCGTCGGCGTACGCGATGGGCTTCGACCAGGATGAACGCGAGCTGACCCTGCGTTACGGCTGGCCGATCGCCTGGACGAAGAGCCCCGGGGTTACGCCGTTCGGGAGTGAGCCGAGTCTCGTCGGCCACGAACGCACGCCGGCGCATCCGTTCCTCCCGGCGCGCGGGGTCCTCGACAATCCGGCTTCCAGCGACTCGGCGGGTTGGCGCAGCAAGGGGATCCCGCCCGTGCGTGCTCGTTATGCACCGGTGTACGCGAAGCGGCTGCTCCCGCTCGAACACCAGTCCGCGCTCTTTCGTCGCGGCGATTCGGCGCTGGTGGTCGTGGCCTGGTCGGTGGCTGCAGACACCGAGCTCGGCGCCGCCGCCGATTCCGGGAAGTTGTCGTGGGCGCGGGTCCTGCCCCGCGGGAGCGAACGCGATGCCGTGGTCGTGCGCGGCGAGCCGCTGCGGCGGCGAGGGGCGTTGCAGGCCAGGTCGGCGTGGGGCTCGATGCTGATGAGCGTCGAGGTGGCCGCGCCGGCGCGCCAGACACTGGCCCGCGCCCGTTATGGCGTCCGTCGCAGCGACGCCCCGCAATCGCGCATCCAGGTTTCCGACATCGTGCTGTTCGAGCCGTACGACGGCATGCCGACAAGCGCCGAAGACGTACTGCCGCACATGCGAACTTCGGAGCGCATCGTGGAAGGCTCCCGCGTCGGGATCTTCTGGGAGGCCTACAACACCAACCCCACCGGCGAAGTCATCGACGTGAACATCACCGTGGCGCCGGCCAGTTCGTCAGGCGGCTGGCTGGCGCGCGGCTTGCGAGCACTACGCCGCATCCGCGAGGCGCAGCCGGTGTCCGTCGGGATTCAGGACATTTCCGCCCGTGGGTCACCGGTGACTGCACGTGCGGTGGAGGTCGACCTGGCCACCCTCACGCCGGGCCGCTATCTGCTGCAGCTCGAGCTGAACGCGGGCCCGGGAAACGAGGTCCGGGTAGAACGATCGATTACTGTCGTAAATCGAGACGGCGGCGGCAACTAGCGTGTGGGGAGTTGGCGCACCGTCGATGTCGTTTTTTCGCGTCGGTGTATCACGATCCGGGTGAATTGTCACTTTCCCACATGGCCTTCGGGCGGCCATTTTTCGCTGGTAAACGAGTGCGCCGCCCCCGAGGGTCTCAGTTGATGGTCGTCGGGATGGGAAAACCGTCCCCGCAAGCCGGCGCGGTACCGTGAGGCAGTAACTGATGATGACTCGCTTGAACCGAATCCTTGCAACGGGAGCTGGGCTGTCCGGTCTCGCCGGATTGCTGATGGCCATGCCCGTCCAGGCCCAGAGCACACCACCCGCGGCGCCGACAACGGCCGCGGCACAGGACACGACCCGGCCTGCCATGGGCCTGATTCTCGGCACCGTGTTCGACAGCGTCCACAGCATGCCATTGGCTGGTGCGACCGTGTTCGTCGTTGGTTCGCCGCGCCTCGGTTCGACGAATGAACGGGGCCTGTTCACGATCGACTCCCTGAAGCCGGGCATGCATCGCGTTCATGTCGCACACGAGCTGCTCGACTCGCTCGGCATAACGATGATGACGGATTCGTTCGAGGTCGTCGCGGGGGAACGGAAGATCCTCGAGATGGCACTCCCTTCGGCCGAAACGCTCGTTGGCCTGTCCTGTAACGCGGCGACCCGACGCCTCGGTCCCTCGGCCATCGTGGGGCGCCTGCTCGATGCCGACACGGATCAGCCGGTGTCCGGTGCGCGTGTGTCGTTTGCCTGGTCAGAACTTTCGCTGGCGGCGGGCCTGAAGCGCATACCCAAGGTGCGCGGTGCGAGCGCAAATGCCGACGGCGTTTTCCGGATCTGCGGCGTACCCAGTGAAGTCGAAGGCACGCTGCAGGCCGAAAAGAGCGGGATCACGACCGCCGAGGTCAAGATCACGTTCATCGGACAACCGCTGGTGATTCAAGGGCTGCGAATCGGCAACGCCAACACCGTGGCCCAGGCGCAGGTCGACAGCGCGACGGGTGTGATCCCCGGCCGCAGCGTCGGCGAGCAGCGGTTTTCGGCGGTGAACTACCAGAAAGGCTCGGCGGTGCTGCGCGGGAAGGTGGTGAACGCGAACGGCATCCCGATACCTAACGCGCGGGTCGAGGTCGAGGGAACGACCAGTCGCGCGCTGACCAATGCGGAAGGCGGTTTCACGCTCACCGAGCTGCCGTCGGGCACACAGTCGGTGGTCGCACGCCAGATGGGGTTTGCGCCCGTCAGCCAACCGGTGGACCTGTCGACTCGCGAAGCCGCGACCACCACGATCACGATGAACACGCCCGTACAGTTGCTGGAGCCAGTGGTCGTGACGGCCGAGAGCGACATGGGCCTGGAAAACATCGGCTTCACGGCGCGCAAGCGAGGCATGTCGGGCACGTTCATGGACGCGAAGGAGATCATGGCACGTGGGCCGAACCTCCTGACCGACGTGTTCCGCACCGTGCCGACACTGCGAGTCGTCCCGGTGAGTCCCTACGACTATGCCGTGCAAAGCTCGCGCGGGAACTCGCTGGGCGGCAACTGCGTGAGGTTCTGGCTCGACGGAAATCCCTTTGAGGCGGTGTTTCCGGGAGACGTGGACCGGATGATTCCGCCGTACGACATCGCGGCGATCGAGGTGTACAACGGGTCAACCGTTCCGATCGAGTTCACGAATGCCAATTCGGCGAACTGCGCCACGATCGTGATCTGGTCGAAGTACCGGGCGAGTCAGCCGAACCGGAGGAAGCCTTAGGGGAGCGCTGACTGCCAGAGGGCGCGAACTGCCAGAGGGCGCGAACTGCCAGAGGGCGCAGACTGCCATGAGGCGCAGACTGCCATGAGGCGCGAACTGCCAGAAGGCGCCAACTGCCAGAAGGCGCGACCTGCCTTGGGGCGCAAACTGCCATGAGGCGGAACTGACTCAGGGCGACGACGCTGGCCGAAAACGAACTGTCCGCTACATCGGCGCGTTAGGCCCAAACCTCTACGTCTCGAACGGCTCCATGTGCACCAGGACGCCACGGACGTTAGGCAGTTGGTCCATGATCGCCGCCTTCACCGCGTGGCCGACAGCATGCGCCTCGTGCAGCGGCATGTTGCGGTCCGCTTCCACATGCAGGTCGGCGAAATAGGCGGGACCGGCCCGCCGGACGATCACTTTCTCGACGGCCAGCACGCGGGGAACCGATGCCGCGATGTCGTGCACGCGTGAGAGCAGCGGTGGCGGCGCGCTCCGGTCCATCAGCCCGGCGATGGCCGGACGCAGGAGACGCTGCCCGTTCCAGAGGATGACGACCGCGGCCACCAGCGCTGCCCAATCGTCGGCCGGTTCCCATCCCTCGCCGCCGAGCAAGGCGATCGAAATACCGATGAAAGCCGCCAGCGACGTGATCGCGTCGCTGCGATGATGCCAGGCGTCCGCGCGCAGCGCGTCACTGTCCACCGCGTGACCGACCGCCTGTACCCGCCGATACAGCAGCTCCTTCACCAGCACCACGACGACCAGCACGACGAGCGTGAACGGAGCCGGCGCATGGTGCGGCGTCACGATTTCACGAATCGCGAGAATCGCGATCCCGATCGCCGCCCCGATGAGCATGAGCGAAACACTGGCCGCGGCGAGCGATTCCGCCTTGCCGTACCCGAACGGGTAATCCGCGTCCGGATCACGCGACGCGATGCGGAGCCCGCTCCAGACAATCGTCGACGACAGCAGGTCGGCCGTGGACTCGATACCGTCGGCAATCAGCGCGTACGAATTGCCGATCACACCCGACACCACCTTGGTGATCGCCAGCGCCGCGTTGACGAGAAATCCCGCCTGCGCGCTGCGTACGCCTCGCTCCTGGTCGTCCCCCATCCAGTCAATCTGCCCACCGAGGCATGATCCGACGAGTGATCAACCACAGAAAGCAGAGAGCGAGGAGCATTGCGCTCCCCGCTCTTTGCCATCAGCCATCCGCCCTCTGCCTAATTTCCGCCGAGCTTCCACGACAACCCGACATGCAGCGAACCTGCCCCTGCGCCAGCGTCGGCGTAGAACGCCATGTTGTCGCTGAGGAAGTAGCGCATGCCGACCACCCCGATGAAGTACAGCCCGGAGTTGAAGCCCGGGCCGCTGTAACCGGATGGCTCGCTGACGATGTAGAAGCCAAGGCCGGCCCCGACGAACGGGTCGAACTTCTTGTTCTCCATCTTGAAGTGGTAGTTGGCGCTGGCGCTCACCGGAATGTACGACCAGCTATAGCCAAGCACCGAGAACGTGTACCAGTCGACGCCGGCCCGGATGCCTAACAGGCCGTCTCCCATGTCCGGCAGGGGCTTGATGATCTTCTCGTACCGCCCTCCAAGGGCGATGCTCGCGTCTCCAATGCCACCCAGCCCCACCACACCGGCGACATCGCTGTACCCCACGGCGATGCCACCCTGGGCACCAGCCTCCAGACTCGATGTCGCCAGCACGGCAACGGCGGCGATCATCCCCGGCAGTTGTTTCACCATCCGCATCGGCAGCTCCCTCCCGCCGACAAGATTCCGCGATACCCACCCAGGGTGGCACGGGTGACGGCGTCGGCGATGCGGCCGTCACGCAATCCTGATCATCGAATGCAGGACGGTCCCAACCACCCCGCGTCCACACGCGAACGAGCCGGACGACTTCTCGTCCGGCTCGCCAGCATTCTGACTTCCATTGCGCAGGAAGTCCAGCGAAACCGTCATCGCCTATTGGACACGCTTGACCAGCGTCCCGGATGGCATGGTGGTATTGGTTTCGACACCGTTGATCAGGGCGACTTCCGCGACGGGGATGGCCGAAGGGTACGCCTGGTGGAACTCGGTAATGGTCATGGACCTCGGAATGCGAACCAGCTGCACGCGCACCGGCTGGGCATTCAGCGCGCTCGCATCGGTCAGGCGCCGGAAGGAGCCCACCGACTGCTGAAAGGCGCCGCGATAGGCGTTGTACTGCTGCTGCGGCGTGTATGCGAGCAAGCGGAACGTGCGGTTGTCGTGCGAGATGAAGGCGACGTTCCCGGCCAGGACCCCTTCCTCGGTCTGTGCGGAGAAGGTCGCGCTGGCGGCCGTCAGTCCGTTGATCGCACCTGAAGACGCACCCCCGCTCTGGATCCCCTGCTGGCCGAGGAACTGCGACAACGCCTGGTTCGGCGCCCCTTCCGCCAGCGAAAGCGCGATGATCGCATCCTGCTGCGGACTGATGCCGGCCACTCCGGTCTTCTGGTTCTGCGTCTTGAAGCCGGACGGGAAGTCGAACTGGAATCGCAGGTCGGGATGCAGGAACTGGTTCTGACGGAAAAATCCCTCGCGCGGGTTATCGCCAAAGATCAGGCCAGCCGTTCGCTGCAGGAACGCATCGCGCTCCACCTTCATGTTGGCCGGCAGGGAGGTCGCCGCCACCCGGTCGAGCGTTTTCTGCACGCGATTTCCCGGATCAGGGTGCGTCGAGAGCCACTCCGGGACGCGTCCCTCTTCGCCTCCACCGAGCCGCTGCAAGGTGCGGAACATCTCCGCCATCTCGGTGGGCGAGTACCCGGCCGCCGTCATGTAGCGGAATCCAAGGTCGTCGGCCTGGGTCTCGTCGTCGCGCCCGAACTTCAGGAACAGGAGGCCGAGTCCCTGGCTCGCGAGGTCGCCGAATTGTGCGAGTCCCGGCTTGGCAATGACCGCGGCAATGAGCCCGATCTGCGCGAGTTGCGCCTGCGACATCTGTTGCACGGAATGTTTCGCCGTGATGTGGCCGATTTCGTGCCCGAGCACCGAAACCAGTTGCGCCTCGGAATTCATGTGCGCGAGAATGCCGCGCGTGATGAAGACCGGGCCACCGGGAAGGGCAAACGCGTTGACCATCGGATCGTCGACCACTGTGAATGTCCACGGCAGGTTCGGGCGTTCCGATGCACGCGCCATCGCCATGCCAAGGCCGGAGACGTAGCGCTGCAGCGCGCTGTCAGGGACGGCACCGATCGAGGCAATCGCTTCCTGGGCGGCCTGTTGTCCCATCTCGATCTCCTGTGATTCGGAGACCAGGGAGAACTCCCGCCGGCCGGTAACCGGGTTTGTGGCGCACGTGGCCACGGAAACCGCCAGCGTCGCCGGCAGCACGAGCCATCGCGCACGGATGAATTTTCGACTTTTGTTTGTCATATGGGTTCGTGGTCCTGGTGTGAACTGAATCTTCCCCGAATGGCTATCAGCGTCTACGTTCGCGCGGGATTGTCTGCCC
>CBIHMX010000051.1:0-10133 GCA_966211115.1 uncultured Gemmatimonadaceae bacterium
GCGCTAGGCACCCCCCGCCCCGCCAGCTGCCGCCCGTCCGGCGACCAGCTCGCCGCCCCGCAGCCGCCGTCTGAGCGCACCCTCGTCGCCGCCAGGTCGTGCAGCCCGCGAATCCAGGCTTCCAGTCCGTTGCAGTAGATCACGGACCGTCCATCCAGCGACGCGGCGATAGTTGGCGGCGTGAGCGTCGTGGTCTGCCCGATGACCAGCTCGGCCCGCGTCACACCGCCTTCCCCGGTTCTGTCTGCGCCGAACATCACCACACCGGCGAGTGCGAGTGCGATGACACCGAGGCCCGCGCTCACCAGTTGCCAGCGGCGCTCCGGGTTGGCCGCGGCGTGTGACGCCGTGACACCAGGCTGGCTGCCGGGCTGCGTCAACGCAGCGGCGAAGGCGGACGCGCCGGCAAACCGGTCCGCCGGCAGCTTGGCCAGGCACTTGAGCACTGCCGCGTCGATATGCGGCGAAACCGTGTCCCGCACCATCGAAGGGGGACGGGGACGGTCGCTGAGCACCTTGGCGACGATCGCCTGCACGTTCGCGCCGGTGAACGGGGGCTCGCCCGTCAGCATCTCGTACATGACGGCGCCGAGCGCATAGACATCCGATCTCGAGTCGACGTCCTTGTCACCCATCGCCTGCTCGGGACTCATGTAATTCGGCGTACCTAACGAGAGGCCGGTCTGGGTCATCCTCGTCCCGCCAGCGCTCTGCACCGCCAATGCGATGCCGAAATCCGCTACCGCCGCATGGTTGCCCTGGAGCAGGATGTTTTCCGGCTTGATGTCGCGGTGCACGATTCCGTGGCCGTGCGCGTACGCCATGGCGTCCGCCACTTCGCCGGCGATCCGGATCGCATCCTCGAGCGGCAGTTGCTTCTCTCGATTGAGCCGGTCGCGCAATGACTCGCCATCCACGAACGGCATGACGTAGTACAGCGTTCCAGCCGCCTCGCCCGAGTCGAGCAGCGGAAGGATGTGTGGATGCTGCAGGCGCGCCGTGGTCTTGATCTCGGCCAGGAAACGCTCACTGCCGAGTGCCGCCGCCAGCTCGTGGTGCACGACCTTGATGGCGACTTGCCGGTCATGCTTCAGGTCCTGTGCCAGCCAGACCGTCGCCATCCCGCCCGAACCCAGCTCGCGCTCGATTCGATACCGATCTGCCAGCGCCGACGTGAGACGTTCCCCGGAGTTCACAACCGGTAAGATGTCGTGCTATCCGGGGTTCCGCACTAGACGTTGAACCGCACGTGCATGATGTCGCCGTCGGAGACGATGTACTCCTTCCCCTCCACCTGGAGCTTCCCCGCTTCCTTGACCGCGGGCTCGGACCCGTGTTTCACGAACACGTCGTAGGGGATCACTTCGGCCCGGATGAATCCACGCTCGAGGTCTGAATGAATGCGGCCAGCGGCAACCCGTGCGTTGGTACCGCGCCGGATCGTCCAGGCGCGCACCTCATCTTCGCCGACCGTGAAAAAGGAGATCAGGTCCAGCAGCCCGTACGCGGCACGGATGAACCGCGTCAGCGCGGACTCGGCCACGCCGAGGTCGGCGAGAAATGCCTGCTGCTCGTCAGGCGCGAGGCCCGCAATCTCTGCCTCAACGCTGGCCGACAGCACCAACCCGCCGGCCTCCAGCGCCGCGATCCGCGTGCCTAACGCCTCCGGCATCGGCTCGGCGACGCGCGATTCGTCACGATTGACCGCCACCAGCAACGGCCGATCGGTGAGAAAGACGTAGTTCTTCAGCTGGCCCCGGTCGAGATCCCTTGCCGGAACCGTCCGAAGCGGCCGGTTGTCCTCCAGTACGCCCTTCATGAGCTCGAATCGCGCGACCTCGTCGGGGGCGGTCTTCTCCTTTTTCGCGCGAGCCAGCCTGCGCTCGATGAGCTCCAGGTCGGCGAACAGGCATTCCGTGTGAAACGCTTCGAGATCGGCAAGCGGGTCAGGCTTGCCTTCCACAGCCGGATTGTCGAAATCGCGAAGCACGAGGCAGAGCGCTTCCTGGTCGCGGATCTGCTGGAGGGACTTCGTCGACAGTCCCTTCTTGTCCGCGCCGTGCTCGCCGGGCACGTCGCAGAAGCTGATCTCGGCGTACGTCGTCTTTTTCGGCTTGAAGATCCTCGACAGCGCGTCGATGCGCTCGTCAGGCACCCTCACGACGCCAAGTCGCACTTCGCCCCCGAATCCGACCGGGACCTGTTGCCCTGTCATGATGTTGAAGACGGTGGTCTTCCCGGATCCTGCAAATCCAACAAGTCCTACTTTCATTTGATGGGTTTTCCGCGTTCGGAGTGGGTAGTGAGATTGGTCTTCGCTTCGGCGGATGGGCGCGCCACGTCAACGGCATGAGAACCGAGTCGCAGCGGATAACACGAATTTGCGCGGATCTCATGCCGCTTGGCTCGTCGGAGCAATTTGACGTCGTCGAACACCGGATGGACAACACGTGGGAAAGGCGCCGCTCAATCGTGAACAGTCGCGATTTCGCAGGATCCACCATTCAACGAAAGCCCGCGTCCAGGCGCCGGGGGCAGCTGGTCTCGAGGGTGGAGCGAACCGACATGAAATCCGCGTCGATTCGAGTTATCCGCGGCGACTCGGTTCTCCAGCTGTTGACCGCCGCGCTCATCCGTTCGTCCGAACACCAATCCTCTCACCCACGCTGAACCTGGAAGGCCCAATGTTGTCCTGTCTGGCAGAATAACTGAATCTACCGGATAACCGACGCCAGGTCGCGACGCACGGCCTCGATGACCGATTCCGGAATGGCCAGGCGGACCGGGTCGCGGCCGCCGACATGGGTGACGCGAATCTCGAGGGTGCCGGTTCCCTCGAGGAAGTCGTTAGGGTTGTAGATGTACAAGCCCGAATACAGCGCCTGTTGCTGCGCTTCCGGATACGAGGCCGGGTTGACGACCGAGAAGATGCGGTGCGACTCGATCGGTGCGATCGTGGTGTTCCCGCGTACGACCTGCACCTGCGTCAGCACGGGCCGGCGATTCATGTCCTGCCGGTTGTGCTCTCCCCGATAGGGCGGCGGCAACTGGCGCGGCGCGACCTGGATCGCGACGACCGCGCGGCGCTCGCTCAGGTAGTCATCGAGGCCGGTCCACGCCTCGATCGGGTCACACGGCCCATTCCCGTCGCAGAACATCGTCGTCGACAGGCCCGGGTTGAAATACTTCCGGAGCGTGTCGGCTTCGGCCTTCCGCAGTGCCAGGATCTGCGGCGTCATGACCAACGCGGTGAAATCACCGCGCTGCGGCACCCGGAACGTATCGAGATCCTGGCTGGTCCGCCGCAGGCCGGCAGCCATCTCGGCCGCGGAGAGTGGCCGGGATGGCCAGGACGGCAGCAGCGAATCCGACGCGACGATCGACTTCGACCGGCGTTCCTGCTGTGCCTCCCGCAGGAACGCCCGGGCCACCGACGCCGGAATGAGGCTCGCCGTCCTGCCGCCCCCGGCGCGCGCCACTCCGACCACCCTGCCGTCCGGCAGAAGTACCGGCGCACCCGCGCCCGATTCGCCGACACCTAACGCGGCGCTCATGCGCTGCGCGGTGACATTGGTCAGTGCGCCTTTCGGCCGGCCGCCAGCCGACACGAGCGACGGCGCGGTCATGGCCATGACGGAGTCGCCCTGCCTGAACTGGACCCGGTCCGGCGCGATCGGAATAGCGCCACACGCCGACGGGCAGTTACGCGGTTGGATCTGCAGTGCCGCCAGTCCGCGCGCCGAGTCGACGAGCACGACACGACCCTGCACCCGCCGAGCCCCGTCGAGGAAAACGACAACCGACGGCGCCGAGCCGACGGCCGCCGAGGTGGTAATCACCACGCCTCCTGCAACCCCGACAAATCCCGTATGACGGGCGCGCCCGCGCTCAACCGAGAAGACAGAATGCCGGAAGCGGTTGGCAACGCTATCCAGTGCTGGCCCCGCTGCGCGACCCGAGACCGCAGCTGAGTCCGGAGTAGTAGCGGCTGCGGTGGAGTCGGCTCCTGGGGTTGAATCAGTGGCTGCCGAGTCAATCGTATTTACCGCCACCTGCGCGCCACTGTCGGCACTCGCTGTTGTTGGTGGCGCCGAACTGCCGCCCAGCTTCGTCAGCAGGAACGCAAGCAGTCCATCCGCGACGACACCCGCGACGGCTACAAGCGGTCCGCGCCGCCGAGGCGCTGCCGGCATCGGCGGAGGCGTCGGCAATGCAGCGCTGGCGTCGGTGGGAACGTCGACAGCCGTTCCTGTATCCGTGATCTCGGCGGTGACCGCGGCGTCTTCGGGTTCCGTCGCAGCGGGAACCTGCAGGACGGTGGTGTCCGCCAACTGCGGCACATTTGGTTCGCGTCGCGGCATCGGTTGCGGCGGCGTTTCGTGCGTCGGCACGCCGCGGACTGGCGTCGACTCCACGGTACCAATGCGACCCGGCGTCACGGCACGCTGGGTCAACAGGGTCATGTACTCTTCGGCGGCCGGCGTCATCGGCAGCCGCGCGATCGCGGCGTAGAAGTCGGCCGCGAACATCAGGGCGTCGTCGTAGCGCGATGCCGCGTCGGTGGCGAGCACCTTATCCATCGCCATCTGCAGCTCCTCGGGCCACTCGACGTCGCCTTTGACGTCGTGGAGCCGGCGCGGCGCCTTCGTCATCTTCGACAGCAGCACTTCCTGCGACGTCACGCCCGAGAAGGCGCCTTCGCCCGTCAGCATCCGGAAGGCGATCAGGCCTAACGTGTAGATGTCGGATCGCGCGTCGAGGTTGTCGCCCGCGATCTGTTCGGGACTCATCCACTCCGGCGTACCGACGATCAGGCCGGTCGACGTGAAGTGCTGCGTCTCGCGGCCCATGACCCGGGCGATGCCGAAGTCGAGGAGCTTGACCAGGTCGGTCCGGGCGCGCGTCCGCCCGATCATCACGTTGTCGGGCTTGAGGTCGCGATGGAGGATGCCTAGCGAGTGGGCGGCGGCGAGCGCGTCGGCTGTCTGGCTGACGATGTCCGACGTGCGGATGTGGTTGAGGATCTTCTCGCGGTCGAGGATTGCCGTGAGGGCTTCTCCCTCGACGAACTCCATCGCGAGGTAGACCAGGCCCTCGGATGTTTCTCCGAAGTCGTAGACGCCCGCGACGTTCGGGTGCGTGATCTGGCTGGCGTTTTCCGCCTCACGATGGAAGCGGCTGATCGCGGCCGGGTCTTTGGTGAGCCACGCGCGCATCACCTTCACCGCCACCTTCCGCTTCATGCGGATATGCTCGGCGAGGTACACCTCGCCCATGCCGCCTTCGCCGAGTTTGCGATCGACGAGGTAGCGGTCGGCGAGGAGCGCGCCGGTCAGGCTGTCCGTTGGGTTCTCGAGGACCAGCGTAGCGCCATCGAGGGTGCAGAAACGGTTGCTGCCGTCATACCGGGTGCCGCACTGCGGACAGAGCTTGTCGCTCACCTGGGTACTGCCCGGCAACCCTGGGACTGCGATGCCTTCACGTGGCTTTCCTGATCACTGGACTGGCGGCTGAGTGCGGTTTTCGAACCATCTAAGATGCGACCGGAACCGCCCTCGGGAATAGTCGTCCTGGCCGGTTTTTCGAGTGAAAACCCGGCCCCGGGGGAGCAATGTGGATCGGGTTCGTTAGGCGTGTGACTCTCTCGTGTCACATTTGCCGCGGCGCGCGCGGGGGCAAGTTGTCCACCCGGGAGGTCGGCCGGTCGTCCGGAACACGGGACGCCGACTGGATTCAACTCCTTGTGAGGCAATGACTTGAGGCAGTTGCACGCCCCCTGCATAGGATGAAAGTGAACCCAGGCGGGAGATATGCAATGAAGATGCCTTTGTATGTTCTGGCGGTGGCGGGCCTGATGGGATGTGGGGGAAGTCGGTACCCGGTCGTCATTGGCGACCGGCCGGATGTCATCGTGGTGGATGATGACCGGGGGTATCCGGATCGGCGAGGGCGCGGTCGCCGTGATCGGGACGATGGGTATCGCGGATACCGGACGTTGCGGGTGCCGCGGGGCCATTATCCGCCGGCTGGCGCCTGTCGTCTGTGGTACGTGGGTCGTCCGCCGGGTCATCAGCCGGCGCCGGTACGGTGCGACCGGTTGTATGGCCGGGCGCCGCGGGGAGCGTTCATCCTGTACAACAACAACGCCTGGGACGCGGACTACGACTGGCGGCGTCATGAGCGGCGGTACCGGAACTCGGTGCCAACGGTGATCCTGCGGATCACGGCGCCGGTTCGTCGTTAGGCCCGGAGAATTGGGGTCAGACCCCAATAAAGGTGTCTGACCCCTTTTTCAGCGCTGGCGGAGGCCGCGGCCGGCGAGCACCCCGGTAGGCTGGCCGTCGGAGACCGCGAGCTGGCCGTTTACCAGCACCCATCGCATTCCCACACTGAGGCGCGTCGGCTCGACGTACGTGGCCTGCTCGCGGATCGTCGCCGGATCAAAGACGATCACATCGGCGAAATTGCCGACCGTGATCGATCCGCGCTCGCGGATACCGTAGACCTCCGCCACCTGTCGCGACGATGCCTGCACCATCCGCTCCATCGTGATGACGGGCTTGTCCAGCACGTAGTTCCGGATCTTGCGCGGGTACGTTCCGTAGAGGCGCGGATGACCGCCAGATCCATCGGAGCTCGTCATCACGAACGGGTCCTTCATGAACGTCTCGATATCGCGCTCGGTCATGTTGAACGACGCCACACCCATGTCGAGCCCATTGCGGATCATCTCCAGCGCGGTTTCCACGGCCGGCATGCGTTTCTCCGCGGCTGCCTGTTTCAGCGTCTTGCCGATGAACGGCCGGGCAGCCGCGCCTCCATTGATGAGGAGTAGTGTGCTGTCACCACCTCGCCGGCGGAGATTGTCGCGCATTTCCGACAGGATGCGTTCGCGCTGCGACGGATCGCCCATGCGTGCCTGCATCGAATCGCGGCCGCCGCTCTGCACCCAGCGTGGCAGCAATGCGGCGCTCAACCCGGTGCCACTCGCGGTCCAGGGATACTGGTCCGCCACGACCATGTGGCCGCCGGCCCGCGCCTCACGCATCAGCCGGATCACGCTGTCCGCGTAGCCCCAGACGTCGACGCCTAACGCCTTGACGTGGCCCAGGTTCGTGGTCAATCCCGACTCACGCCCGATACGGATTGCTTCACGGACGGAGTTCAACAGCCCGATCGTGTACGAACTTTCGTCGCGCTGGTGCGTGTCGTACACCCCGCCATACGGTTTCGCCGCCGAGATGACCGAAATGACTTCGTCGGTGGTGGAGTAGCTCTGCGGCGCGTAGAACAATCCCGAGCCGACACCATACGCGCCCTCGCGCATCGCCTTGTCGATCAACTTGCGCATGCTGTCGACCTGCGCCGGCGTTGCCTTTGCCGCCGAATTGCCCATGACGTTGCCGCGCACGTCGCCGAATCCAACCAGCGTGAACACGTTCGTGCCGATTCCGGCTCGTTCCGATTCGGCCATGACCCGCGCGACGTCGAACGGTCCGCGACCATCCGGCCCCATTGTCATGGTCGTAATGCCCTGCATCAACGCTGCCTCGGCGCGCCGGACCTGCGGATTCACGTCAGGCAGGTTGGCCAGCAGGTGGTTGTGAGGGTCTATGAAGCCGGGAGCGACGATGAGGCCCCGGGCGTCGATGGTCCGCCTAGCCAGCACCCGCGCCTGCGCAGCGTCTCCGACGAATACGACGCGATCCGCGCGAACACCAACGTCCGTAATCCGGCCCGGTGTGCCCGACCCATCATGGACCGTACCGCGGCGAATGAGGATGTCGACGGAGTCGGAGCCCTGAACGAGCGAGGTCGCGAGAGCAATCTTGAGCAGCATCATGGCGGAAAGGGCGGGCGGCATGGACAGGCTCGGTATGAACAGACGTAAAGATCGCATTAAATCTTGTCGCGAAGGCTGGTGACCGAATGGGACGCCGTCCAGTAGATGGAGAGTGCTAAGCCTTTTGCAGCCATGGCGTTCGGTTGAAGCGCGGCCTTCGACTTGGACAGGATTGATCGAATGGGAGGTGCGGGGTTCACTCTTTCCACGATCGCCAGTGTCAAATACTGTAGGGGAGGAACTTGGACCCCGCTTGCGGGCTATTCGGGGAAACTGAAAGGACCTCCATGCGCCTTCGCGAAACACGGTGTGGTACATACCGCCGGTTGGTGGCCGTAGCACTGGCCTGTTTCAGCGTGAGTGCCGCTGCTCAGGAGGGAAGCCTCGGACTCGGCGGAATCAGCGGCATTGTGCGCGACTCCCTGGGTCAGGCGATCATCGGCGCGCAGATCACGATACCTGGCAGTCAACTGATTGCCGAGACGGACGAGAGCGGAAAATTCGAGCTCGCCAAAATCCGGCCCGGAATGCTGGCCCTTCGTTTTCGGCGCCTGGGCTACCTGCCGGACACCGTCGAGCTGCTCATCCTGGCCGGGAGGACCGTTCCGCTCGAGGTGTCGCTCACCCGGGTTCAGGTGTCGCTCACTCCCGTCGTCATCACCGGCCGAACCGACCTGACCGGATGGCGGGCGGGTTTCTATCAGCGAAAGGACGTCGGCACGGGGCATTTCTTCACGGCCGAGGATATCGATAAGCGGAATCCCGGCATGATGACCGACATGTTCCGGATGATTCCGGGTGTGACGATCCAGCCGTCGCGAGGCGTGATCCGCAACCAGCTCCGGTTCCGCGGATCGCGCAACTGCGCGCCGCTGACGGTGCTGGATGGGTCGCCGCTGGCGTCGGGTGAGTTCGACATCGACGCGATTTCTCCGCGATCGATCGCCGCGATGGAGGTCTACACGGGATCGATCGTCCCGCCACGCTACTCGGTATCGCCTGGCATCGGGCAGCGCACCTGCGGCATGATCATCATCTGGTCGAAGGAAGGCGAGCGGCGGCCGCGAAGGACGCAGCCTAACGCCGCGTCGAACGCAGCGGAGCTCATCAAGCTGGTCGACAGCCGCCAGATCTTTACCGCCGCCCAGGTAGACATCACCGCCCGGCAGGACAGCACGCGTCCGGTGCGGCCGATGTACCCTGACGCACTCTACGAGGCGCAGATCAGCGGGTCGGTGATGGTCGAATTCATCGTGACCGCCTCGGGCGAGGTGGATCCGGACCGGATCAGCGTCGTCTACGCCACGCACCCGGGGTTCGTCGAGACGGTGCGCGAAGCGCTTGCCACTGCGATCTACGTGCCCGCGATCCGGGGCGGCTTCCCGGTGCACCAGGTGGTGCAGCACGAGTTCCAGTTCATACCTGATTCTGGAAAGAAGAAGTGAGCTGAGGGAGCTAGTCCTCCCTTCTCGGCACCTTCCCCGCCACCGCAATCCCCATCGCATGGTATCCCTTGTCGACGTACACCGTCGTCCCGGTGATGCCTGACGAGAGGTGGCTTCCGAGGAATGCCGCCACGTTGCCGACTTCCTCGCCCGTCAGCTCTTCCGGCAAGGGTGAATTCGCGGCGTAGAACGTCACGAGCTGGTCGACGACGCCGATCGCGCTCGCCGCTCGTGAGGCAAATGGCCCGGCGGAAATCGTGTTGACGCGCACGCCCCATTTGCGGCCTGCCTCGAATGCCAGCATCCGCGTGTCGCTCTCCAGCGCCGCCTTGGCCGACGACATGCCGCCGCCGTAGAACGGCACCGCGCGTTCGCTGGCGAGGTAGGACAGCGACATTGCGCTGCCACCGCGATTCATCAGCGGCCCCAGACTCCGCATCATCGACACCATCGAGTACGCGCTCACCCCGATCGCCGCCATGTACCCGGCGCGGGTGGTGTCGACCAGTGCCTTGCGAACCTCGGGGCCGTTGGCCAGCGAGTGCACGAGGATATCCAGTCCACCGGGACCGAAATCGGCTTCCATTTTCGCCGCCAGCCCACTGATCGAGAAATCGCCGATGTCCTTGTACCGCTTGTTCTCCCGGATCTCCGCCGGTACGTCTTCCAGCGAATCAAAGGCAGCGTCGAGCGGGTAGATCCGTTCGAACTCGAGCATCGCCCCCTTCGACAGGCGCCGGGCGTCGTCGATCTTTCCGCGCTCCATGAGGGTGCGGAAGATGTTGAGGGCCGGCGGCCAGGTCGCCGCGCAGACCTGGGCCCCGGCCTCCGCCAGCGCCTTTGAG
>CBIHMX010000052.1:0-9934 GCA_966211115.1 uncultured Gemmatimonadaceae bacterium
CGACGCCAGTTCCGAACGAAGACGCGCGCACTCCTTCTCGATGTCGACCACGCCGGCGAGCGACAAGACCACCTGCGTCCCATCCGCCAGCACCGCATGAGCCGCGGCTTCGGGAGAAACCTGCGCCGCGACGGCGACGTCGGCCCGGGCCAGCCGCCCGATCATGCCGGCCTCCTCGCCGAAGACGCGCGATTCGCGGGCGGGCACGATCTCGCAGGTGACGGTTTTTCCAGGGCTCACCGCATAGTCCGCGCGCAGCCGCCGGATCGCATTCACCGCCTCGATGACCACGTTGAACTCGTTCACATCGCCGGCCACCGGACGGATCGTGGGCCATTCGGCGACTGCCAGGGCGGTGGAATCCTGCCTCGGGAGCCGCTGCCAGAGTGCATCGGTCACGAACGGAACGATCGGCTGCAACAGCCGAAGCACCTGGTCGAAGGCGTGGACGAGCACGGCCCGCGCCACTTCGCGGTCTTCGCCAGGCGTGGCCAGTCGCGACTTCACCGATTCGAGGTACCAGTCGGCCAGTTCGCTCCACGCAAAGCTGCGCGCCGATTCCACATATTCGTTGAGGCGCAGTCCGGCGTAGCGTTCGTCCTCGCTCCATGTGGCGCCGGCGGGCCGCGCCGGGCCTAACGCGGCGTCACAGGCCGCGACGGCGTCGTTGAGGCGGCCAAGAATCCACCGGTCGGCTCTCGTCAGGCGGTGCGTCGCCAGTTCGGACACCGGTACCACCGGCTCGTTGCCCACGTTGGTGAGCAGGAAACGCCCGATGTTCCACAGCTTGGTGACGAAGTTCCGCCCCGGCGCAAACGACCGCTCCAGGTCGTTGGGATCGAGGATCGTGTCCGCGCCCAGTCCCATGCCGGCGATCACCGTATACCGCAAGGCATCGGCGCCGTACAACTTCACCACGTCCAGCGGATCGATGCCGTTGCCGAGTGACTTCGACATCTTCAGGTGGTTCGTGTCCCGCACTGTGCCGTGCAGGTAGACGGTACGAAACGCCGGCTCGCCGCGGAACGCGTACCCCGTCATGATCATCCGGGCGACCCAGAAGAACAGAATCTCCGGCGCCGTGATGAGCGTGTCGGTGGGGAAAAATGCCTTGAGGTCGTCGGTTTCCTCCGGCCAGCCTAACGTGCTGAGCGGCCACAGTCCCGACGAGAACCAGGTGTCGAGGACGTCCTCGTCCTGCCGCACGGGTCCCGAACAGGCCGGACAACGCTCGAGGTTCTCCCGGCTGGCACTCACCCGGCCGCAGCCGTCGCAGTACCAGACGGGAATGCGGTGGCCCCACCACAGCTGCCGCGAGATGTTCCAGTCGCGGATGCCCTCGAGCCAGTTGATGTAGACCGCCTCCCAGCGCTCGGGCAGGATCCGGATCGTGCCGTCGCGTACCGCCCGCAGCGCCGGTTCGGCGAGTGGCTTCATCTTCACGAACCACTGCTCGGACAGCCGCGGCTCGACCACGGTATCGCATCGGTAACAGCGGCGAATCGAATGTCGGTGGTTCTCGACCTTCACCAGGTGGCCGCCGTCCTTCAGCAGCTGGACGATCCGCTCGCGCGCCGCCATCCGGTCCAGTCCATTCACGCTGTCCGGCACGCGGCCGGCGGCATCCATCACTTCGCGGACGATGCCACTTTCATCGATCACGACCGGCATCGCGAGCTGGTGACGCTGGGCGACGTCGAAGTCGTTCGCGTCGTGCGCGGGGGTGATCTTCACCGCTCCCGTTCCAAACGTCGGATCGGAGTATTCGTCCGCGACGATGGGGATCTCGAGGTTCGCCAGCGGCAGCAACACCGTTCGGCCCACGAGATCCGTGTACCGCTCGTCGGACGGATTCACGGCGATGGCCACGTCGGCCAGCATCGTCTCCGGCCGCGTGGTCGCGATGACGATGCGGCTTCCGGCATCCCGCGAATTCACCGATGTGATCGGATAGGCGATGTGGTACAGCTTTCCATCCGTCTCGTGAAACTCCGCTTCCTCGTCCGACAGCGACGTCAGGCAGCGCGGGCACCAGTGAATGACGCGGTGGCCCCGGTAGATCAACCCACGCTCGAACAGGCGCACGAACGCCTCGCGTACGGCGCGGGAGAGCGCGGGTGAAAGCGTGTACGCCGTGCGCGTCCAGTCAGCCGACGCGCCGATCGCCTTCAACTGCTGGAGAATGACACCGCCTGTTTCAGTGACGAATTGTTCGGTGCGATGCACGAATGCCGCCCGTCCCACGTCATGCCTCGTCTTGCCTTCCTTCGCGAGCAGTTTCTCCACGACGTTCTGGGTCGCGATGCCCGCGTGGTCGGTGCCCGGCAGCCAGAGCGCTTCGTCGCCACACATGCGACGCCAGCGGATGATGACGTCCTGCACCGTGTTGTTCAGGCCGTGCCCCATGTGCAGCACCGCCGTGACGTTCGGCGGCGGCATGACGATCACATAGGGCGCTCGTTTGCCGCCGGCGCGGATCGAGTTCGAGGCGTGCGCCGTGAACAGGCCCTCGGCCTGCCAGCGGGCATAGGCGGCTTCTTCAACCGAAGCGGGGTCGTACTGAGGCGGGATTTCGCCCTGATTTGGCATGGTCTGAAAAGATAGCAGCCTGGCGCTGTCATCCTGAGCGCCAGGCCTCGGACCCCGCATTGTGGAAAACTGTCGCGGGTCAGGAGCCCGGTGCGGGACGCTCGTCCTTGGCCGGTGGCTGCATGGGCTCGCGCGGGACACTCGCGGTATCCATGGTGCCTCCCGCGCGAACGTCGATGCGATTGAGGACCATGCTGACGCCGGCGACCCCGCGCACCATCGCCGACGCGCGAGATACTTCCTCGATCGCGTGAACGGTGCCGGTCAGCTCGACGACGCCGTCTCCTACCACCGCGATCTCGATGGCGCGCTCGCTCAGCAGATCGTCGTCATGGAGGGCGTCGAGTACCCGTTCTTCGAGCTGGCGGGCCTTGTCTGCCGCGCGCGACCCGACCACACCGTTGGACGCGGTGACGGCCGCGAGTTCATCCTCGAGCTCATCGACCTCGTCATCAAAGTCCTCGTCTTCATCCTCGTCGAGGTCTTCGTCGTCGAGTACCGCGTAGGCTTCGTGATAGCCGGCGCCGTCGTCGAAGTCTTCGTCGTCGAGATCGTCCTCCAGGTCGTCGGCTTCCTCGTCCTCTTCGAAATCATCGACGGCATCGGCGATGCGCGCGCCTCGTTCTTCGGCCGCGAGCTCATCGTTGTACCAGATGGTCCGGAGGTCACCCAGCCGGTCGCGCATGTCCTCGACGAATGCGTCGAAGCTGCGGTATCGGCGGCCCAGGTAGAGGCCAGCCGCGGCACCGGCGACCGCCCCGGCGGCCATCAGCAGGAGTGTCGGGCTTTCTTCTTCACGAACCGTTCGAGCTTTCCGTCGACGCATTCGTTACCGTGGCGTAGGATACTGTCGTACGATAACTTGCGTGTCGTGGAATTGCGAACCGATGACGGCCGTGCCGCGAACTCGCGTGCTGGCCGTTTTGTCATATGGGCGGTCCTTGTGCTCGTGCTCGTCGCCGGCGTCGCCGCGGCGCTGGTGTACGGGCCGCGCCTGACGCCGCTTCTCGATACGATTCCCTGAGCCATGTCCAACGACGCACTGACTCCTGACGACATGATCACACTCACGCTGCCGGACGGGTCCGCGCGGCGTGTGCCGCCTGGCACTTTGGCGCGCGAAGTCGTAGGGACGATCGGACCGAGGTTGCTGAGCGCCGCCATCGCCGTAAAGGTCGATGATGTGGTGCAGGACCTGATGACGCCGCTCCGCCGAAATGCCGCGTTCCGCGTGTTGACGCAGAAGGACGCCGAGTCGCTCGACGTGCTGCGCCATTCAGGTGCACACATCC
The DNA here is from genome assembly GCA_966211115.1 of uncultured Gemmatimonadaceae bacterium. Classification (GTDB taxonomy): domain Bacteria; phylum Gemmatimonadota; class Gemmatimonadetes; order Gemmatimonadales; family Gemmatimonadaceae; genus JABWBJ01. Next base: position 3,882 of record CBIHMX010000052.1, read on the forward strand.
TGGCCACCGCGGTTCGGCGCTTGCGGCCGGATGCGCACATCGGCTTCGGTCCGGCGATCGAAGACGGCTTTTACTACGATTTCGAAGTCGACAAGCCGTTCACGCCGGAGGATCTCGCCGCATTCGAGGACGAAATGCGCAAGGTCGCGGCGGAGAAGTTTCCGTTCCTTCGCGAAGAAGTGGATCGCGCCGAAGCCAAGCGCCGCTTCGCCGAAGATCCGTTGAAGCTCGAGCGCATCGAGGACCTCGGCGCCGACGAGGTGATTTCGACATATACCGATGGACCCTTCATCGATCTGTGTCGCGGTCCACACGTGCCGGACACGTCGTACCTCAAGCACTTCAAGCTGCTGAACACGGCCGGGGCGTACTGGCGGGGTGACGAGCGACGCCAGATGCTGCAGCGCATCTACGCGACGGCGTGGTGGTCGAAGGAAGACCTCGAAGCGTACCTGCACCGGATCGAGGAGGCCAAACGGCGAGATCATAGAGTGCTGGGCAAGTCACTCGACCTGTTTTTCTTTCACCCCGTGTCGCCCGGTTCGGCGTTCTGGACCGAACGCGGGACGACGATTTACAACGAGTTGCTCGCCTTCATTCGCGAGCGACAGCAGGAGCACTTCATCGAAGTGAAAACGCCGCTGCTGTTCGGCAAGGCGTTGTGGGAGCAATCGGGCCACTGGGGTAAGTACCGCGAGAACATGTTCCTCGTGCACAACAGCGAGACGAACGAACACGACGTCTCACTGAAGCCGATGAACTGTCCATCGCACTATCTCATTTACCTGAGCAAGAAGCACTCGTATCGCGAGTTTCCCTTGCGGCTGGTCACGTTCGATGTGCTGCACCGAAATGAAGTAACGGGTGCGCTGTCCGGGCTCACGCGCGTCAGGCAGTTCTCTCAGGACGACTGCCACGTTTTCATTGCCCCGGAGCAGATCACCGATGAGGTCCGGTTCCTCATGGACTTCATCATGGGTTACTACCGCACGTTCGGCCTGGAGCCGTCGTTGCGATTTGCGACGCGTCCGGAAACCCGCATCGGCACCGACGAGATGTGGGACAGGGCCGAGGAGGCGCTCCGGCATGCGCTGGAGGCCACCGGTGTCGCGTACGAGCTGAAGGCGGGCGATGGCGCGTTCTATGGGCCCAAGATCGACTTCGATGTCACCGACTCGCTGGGACGTTCCTGGCAACTCGGCACCATCCAGCTCGACTACAACGCGCCCGAGCGCTTCGATCTGCAGTACGTCGGTGAGGACAACACGCTCCATCGTCCTGTCGTCATTCACCGCGCGGTCAGCGGCTCACTGGAACGCTTCATCGCGATCCTGGTTGAGCATTTTGCCGGCGCCTTCCCAGTTTGGCTGGCGCCCGAGCAGGTGCGGGTGCTGCCGATCTCGGATGACCTGGCGCCACAGGCGAGCGAAATCGTCAGGCAGATGAAGGACGCCGGCATCCGCGCCCGTCTCGACACGCACGACACGCTGAATTACCGGATTCGGGAGGCGGAGTTGATGAAGGTGCCGTACATGGCGGTCGTCGGAAAACGCGAAGCTGAATCCGGTACCGTGGCGGTCCGTACGAGAGGAACAGGGAAGAAGCAGGAGGTGCTTCCGGTGACGGAGTTCGTCGAACGCGTGAAGAGTGAAATCGCGTCGCGAGCGCTCATGCCGTGAGGATCGTGAGATCGTGAGATCGTGAGATCGTGAGACGTAGAGAAACCTGATTAAAGCCGGTAAAGGTTCACGACCTACGACCTACGACCTACGACTTACGACTTACGACTTCCCGGCTTCCCGACTTCCCGACTTCCCGACTTCCCGACTTCCCGACCTCACGACCTCACGACCTCACGACCTCACGCTCTTCCCCAGCCATTCCGTTGCTGTCCAACGCCCGTGACTCAAATGGTGGCTTACTAATGAAGCGTTACCTGCTGTTCGTGCCGTTGCTGGCTGCCTGTGTTGCTCCCCTCAGGCTTGCCCGGGACGACTCACCGGTCGTTCTGGCCCGCCACCTGATTCAGGCGCCCGATCCTTCCCTGCGTGGGGCGCACACGGTTCGCACGCTCTATTACGGGAGCGGCACCGACCGGAATCGTGCGGTCTTCAGGGATTCCGTAACGATCAAGACCACCAGCGTCGATGGGAGCAAGCTCGCCGACGTGCCGGGCCAGGCCGGGCGCGATCGCACGAAGTACTGGGGCTTCGGGTTCAACAAGATGCCGGTCAACGGGCGCGTCTGGTTCCCCGATGGCGCGGGTCCGTTTCCACTCGTGCTCATCGTGCACGGCAACCACAACATGAAGGACTTCTCCGACCCGGGATATGGTTACCTGGGCAACCTGCTGGCGTCTCGCGGATTCATCCTGGCCTCGGTGGACGAGAATTTCCTCAATGGAGGCATTCGGGGGGAGAATGACGCCCGCGGGTGGATGCTGCTGCAACACCTGAAGCAGTGGCGGCGATTCAACGACTCCACCGGTTCGCCCCTGCAGGGCAAGGTCGACATGAACCGGATCGCGCTCATGGGCCACTCGCGGGGTGGGGAAGCGGTCGCGGTAGCGGCGGCGTGCAATCGCCTCTCACGCTACCCCGACGACGCGACCCTCAAGTTCGACTTCAACTTCAACATCAAGTCGCTGGTCGCCATTGCGCCGGTCGATGGACAGTATCGTCCGACGGACAAGCCGACGCCGGTGACCAACGTGAACTACTTCCTCATCCACGGTTCGCACGACGGCGACGTTTCGACCTTCAGCGGATTGCCGCAATACGAACGAATCAAGTTCACTGACGGCGGCGACTGGTTCAAATCCGCCTTCTACGTCTATCGCGCGAACCACGGGCAATGGAACACGGTCTGGGGAAACAAGGACAACGGCCCGCGCAGCGGACGGGTCCTCGATCTCCGCGGACTGCTGCCGCCCGAGGCGCAGCGGAAGTTCGCCGAGGTGACCATCACCGCGTTTCTCGAGGCCACGCTCAACAACCGGCGCGAATACCTGCCGTTGTTCCGGGACCATCGCGTCGCCGGCGGCTGGCTGCCGAAGACGATGTACACGACGCGATTCGAGGAGAGCACGTTCCGCGCGGCGGCGGACTTCGAGGATGACGTCGACGTCACGACGGGTAGTGTTCCCGGGATCAGGCTCCTTGGCGACTCGCTCGCCACCTGGAAGGAAGCCCTCGTGCCGTTCCGGTCGCGCAACAGCACCCAGTCCCACAATGCGGCCTGGATCGGCTGGAACAATCATATTGCCGGCGATGACACCACGAAGATGGGGCGCCCGGCCGCCTTCGAGCTCACGTTAGGCGATTCGCTCCGGTCCGCCTGGCAGGTCGACCGGTCGAGCGCACTGGTTTTCTCGCTGGCGGCGACGAATACCAGGCCGGGACCGCGAGCCGCTCCGCGTGACACGACGAAGAAGGACAGCACCGCCAAGGCGACACCGGCTCGTCGTCCGCCGCCGAGACGACCCAGCGGGCCGGATACCACGGCCTTTGACCTGAGCGTCGAAATCGTGGACGCGTCGGGGACGAGCGCCAGGGTTCCGCTCAGTGCCTATGGCCCCGTGCGCCGGCCGATCGAATCGTACATCTACCGCCGCAGCGGCCGGGACAAGCTGCGGTTCGGGAGCCTTTCCGAAATCGTGCTCCAGACCTACGTCATCCCCTTCGAGGATTGGCGGCGCGTTGCGCCGAACGTCGACCTCGATCACGTCGCCAAGGCCCGCCTCGTCTTCGACAGGACGGCCGTCGGGTCGATCATTCTCGACAACATCGGCTTCTCGCGCATCAGCCGTGATTTCCTCATTGCCAACGGGAGCGGCCGGTGAACAGCAAGCACGTCGGGACCTTCATGGTTGTCGCGGCGCTGGTGATGGCGCCACTGCACGCGGGCGCGCAGGCGGATCGCTACGCACCCACCGTCCTGCAGATCGCACCCACGCCGCGCGCGGCCACGTTCGGCAGCGTCGCCGCGGTCCGCGACATCGAGGCCATTTTCACCAACCCGTCGCTGGTAGGCGTGGCCAACGGGACCATCGTTGGCGCGGGGCGGTTCGAGGCGGCGACGCACCTGGTTCTCGCCTCGTCAACATCGTTAGGTACGTTCAACATCGGCATTGGCGCGCAGTATCTGGATGCCTCGAGCCAGACGAACGCGCTCCCCTACTGGAGCTACTCCCTCCGCGCCGGTGGACACATTCCGGCGTCCAGCGCGGTCGGTGCCGTGGCGCTGTCGACGACGTATCGCGGGAATCGCATCGGGGCGGCGGGGAAGTATGTCATTCAACGCATCGGTGCCGTCGAGGATGCCGTGCCGTCACTGGATCTCGGTTTGTCGCGCGATATCTCGCGCTACTCCGTAGGCGTAACCGTGCAGAACATCGGCGCCGGCATCCATCTCCCCAACTCGGATGCGCAGCTGCCGCTGCGCGTCTCGGCCGGGGTGGCCACCTACAATTGGGCGGTGGGCCAATTCGACCTCAACGGTTCGGCCGGGGCTTCGCTCCTTCCCGACGGAATCATTCTTCCCGGCGGAGGCGTCGAAGTGGGCTATTCGCCGCTCGAGGGCTACAGCTTCGCCCTGCGAGGCAGCATCCGGCGTCCTGAACTCCGGGCGCAAAGACCATTGTCCGTTGGCGGCAGCGCCGGACTCGATCGCTTCGCGCTGGAGTACGCGTACGAAGATTGGGTCGGTGGCGGAGTGCACCGGCTGGCGCTGCGCGTGCGCTGACCTCATCTTGGCCGACGCGCGAGTTCGAGACTCGCGCGGTGCGCCTACTCATTGCAGGCGCCGACCATCACGATTTCGCTCCGAGGACAAAGAGATGTCGTCGAGTTTACAGACCGTGCTCCGTTCAGCCGCCCGCCCGCTGGCTGCCGGCGCATTCATCGCCACGATCTCCATGACTGCGGAAGGTCAGGCGGCGCCGTCGAAGGTCACGTTCACCGGCGGACGCGGCAATATCTCCAACACGGTGGCCATTCCAGCCAATGCGGCTGTGGTCTGGACGTCAGGCACGGGACCTGGCGTGGCCGATCGGAACGCGCCGCAGGGATCTTACGCTCGCTATGGGGACACGAAGACCCAGTCCATCAGCGTCCTGCAAAGCATAGAGGCGCGGCTCAAGGAGCACGGACTCGGCATGAAGGATGTGGTGTACCTGCGCGCCTATCTCGTGCCGGACAAGGAGAAGGGAAACGCCCTCGATTCGCAGGGATGGAATGAGGCGTACAACCAGTTCTTCAACAGCGACGCCAATCCGGTGAAGCCGGCGCGATCCACGGTCGGTGTGGTCGGCCTGGTCGTCCCCGGGTGGCTGGTCGAAGTCGAAGCCTTCGCCGTGTTCCCGCCGCAGTAGGAGCGCCGCAACCCGGTCAACCACGAAAAAGGGGTCAGACACCATTTCCTTAAATGGTGTCTGACCCCTTTTCGGCGTAACGCCCCGGACAGGTTTCGTCACGCTCCGTGCAACACGCCTGTCAGAGGAGGCGCGACCGTTACGCCGCGGACCGTTTTCCTCACAGAACGAGCCCGATCGTCACGCGGACGACCCAGATCGTCACGTTAGGCGACGCGGCTGCCTAACAAGAAACGCGTGTGACGTTTTGCCTGGCGCGTGTCACGTGGAACATGCGCCACAACAGTGACGCAACGCACGCTTCGCGCTGCGTGACGGGTCACTGATGCGCACAGTGCACCGGATGCCGTGAAGTCGTTGCGATCACTCACGATCCGTTCCCGCGTCCGTCGTTGGCATATGCATTGCCTTGTCGCCGGGCACGCCGCACCACCTCACACCCTCTCGACCGGCAGTCAATCATGAAGCGCAAATCCCTCTGGCACTCGATCCGGCTTGCCTTCGCGTCGCTCGGCCTCGTCGCCTGCGCCGCCGACCCGGTGACCGCGCCGAAGATTTCCGCCGAAGCAAACCCCGGACTCGTGTCCGACCTGCTCGGTGGCCTCTTCAGCAAGGACGTCCTGACCCGCAAGCAGGCACTCACGAAAGACATCACCGTCACGGCCGTCATCGGCAGCAATGG
>CBIHMX010000053.1:0-9908 GCA_966211115.1 uncultured Gemmatimonadaceae bacterium
AGCGACTTCGGCGCGCTCGACTGGCCGGTCGAGGGGTCGATCATGTATAGTTTCGGCCGGGCGGTGAACCCGAACAACACCGCGATCCGCTGGAACGGCATCGGCATCGAGGCGCCGTTAGGCAGCCCGGTGAAGTCGATCGCCGACGGCGAGGTCATGATCGCCGAAACCATCGGGACCTACGGGCTGACGGTCATCGTCCAGCATGGCGGCGGCGACTACACGGTCTACGGCTCCCTGCAACGCGCGGCGGTGGCCAAGGGCGCCAAGGTAAAGAAGGGCCAGGTCCTCGGCTCCATCGGCCAGGCCGATCCGGACCTCGCGCCTCACCTGCATTTCGAGATCCGGCCCCAGGGACGGGCGACAGACCCGCTGACGTGGTTGCAGCAGCGAAAGTGAGATGACGTGACATGAGACGGGGTTCGACCGATCAGGTTTCATTCACGTCTCACGTCTGAAGGTCACGTCCTCACGTCCTCACGTCCTCACGTCCTCACGTCCTCACGTCCTTACGTCCACTTCTGGTTCCCCCGTCAGTTGTTAGGTGCCCACGTTTCCACCGCTGGCGGCGTCGCCTCGGCGTTCCCGCGCGCCGACGCCATTGGCGCGACGGTAATCCAGGTCTTCACCAAGCAGGCCAGCCAGTGGCGAGAGCCGGCCATCGAGGAAGAGGAACGCGTCCGGTTCCGGTCGGCGCGGGCACAGTCCGGGGTCGGCTTCGTCTGCGCCCATGACAGCTACCTGATCAACCTCGCCTCGCCTGACCCGGTCCTCTGGACGCGATCGCTGATCTCGTTCACCTGTGAACTCCGGCGGTGCGAGGCGTTAGGCATCGACGCGATCGTGTCGCACCCGGGGAACTTCATGGATGATCGCGCCGAAGGGATGGCGCGAAACGCCGCGGCGATCGGGCTGGCCCTGGCGGCGGTGCCGGGGCGGGCGCGACTCCTGATGGAACTGACGGCGGGAACGGGTACCGCGCTGGGGAGCTCGTTCGAGGAGCTGTCGCAGCTCCGTCGCCTGATTCCAACCGAAGTACGGCACCGGGTCGGGGTGTGCCTCGATACCTGCCACCTGTACGCGGCCGGCTACGACCTCGTGAAGGACTACGACGGGGTCTGGTCCCGGTTCGAGGAACACCTCTCGTACGACCAGCTCGGGATGATGCACCTGAACGACTCGAAGATGCCGCTGGGTTCGCGTCGCGACCGGCACGAGCTGATCGGCGAAGGCTGCATCGGCCGCAAGGCCTTCCGGCGCATCATGCGCGACGAGCGGCTGGCGCAGGTGCCGAAGGTGATCGAAACGCCGAAACTGGACGACGCCACGGCTACCGACCGCCGCATGCTGAAGCTCCTGCGCTCATTCGCACTCCGGAAATCAGGGATCTGACCCCACTGTGACGCCGGGTCAGCGGCGCGGGGCGTCGCGGAGGCGGGCGATCGCGGCGCGGGCTTCGGAACGCTCGCGAGCGGTGAGCGGATCGTCGACGGGCCACAGCTTCAGGAACTTTTCGAATGCCGCGAGCGCCTTGTCGGGTTCCCCGAGCTGCTCATACAGGCGCGCGCGGGCCGCGAACGACCGGACATACATCGTCAGGCCAGGCTCGTTGGCGGTGTTCATCACGAAGCGCTTGGGATCGAGCGCCTCATAATTTCCAACCGCCGTGCGCAGGTCTCCCATACCGGCCAGCACCTCGGCGCGCGTCATCGTCCGCATGCCTGCCATGCCGAAGTTGGACCCGCGAAGCGAGTCCGGCGTTGGAAACGCGCTGGCGATCGTCCGCGCGCGAGCGGTGTCGCCGGCCGCGAGCGCGCGGGCGGCATCGAGCTCGATCATGCGACTGTTAGGCAACCAGCGCTGGGCCATGGCGCCCACGGTCGAATCGTGCGTGGCAAGGAACACGAGGTAGGCGAGCGGCGCCGAGGTCGTGCGAATCACGTTGGCTTGCGGCGCAGGGGCACGATCCACCACTCGTGCCCCATCGATCAGCGCGCGTCGCAAGTCCGGTGTGAGCGGCTCGCCCATCGCGACTCGCATCACGGCCGTCATCCACGCGACATGCGTGGTCGGGTCGACCGTACTGCCCGCAAAGACCGTATCGATGGCGCGCCAGAGCGCGGAGGCGCGCGCGAGTTGTCGGGAATCGCCGGACGCTGCCCCCAGTCCAGTGGCGAGGTACATGAAGTTGTACCGCTCCGCCGGAGTGCGACGCTCGAGATCCTCGAGCGTCATCCGCGACAAGGCGGTGTCGACCAGTCCGTGCACGGCGCCCGATCCGGTGATGAACTCATCCAGCGCGGCTTCCATCAGCAGCTGCACGCCGGCGTCGCCAGTCCGGAGGGCACCGGCCCGCAACACCCTGGCCGCCGAATCGGAGTGATCAGCGACCCGCAGGGCGAGCGCGAGGCTTCGATAGGGTTGCGGGACGGTTGCATCCGCGGCAAGCCAGTCGGTGGCGGTGGCGACCGCCCGCGCTTCCGCTGAATCCCGGAGCGCGGGTCGCTGCGCTTCGGGCACGCTGGCCGTCGGCACGATCGAGTCGCCCCGGAGGATGTCGTTGTTCTGCGGAATGGCCCAATTCCGGTACATGTCGATCAGGTGCGAATACGCGAGATGGAAGTCGGGATCGATGTCGAGCGCCCGGCGGAAGGCCGCCATTGAACCGTTCATCAGTCCCGCAAACTCGGGCCCTGCGCTGGCATTCCCGAGGTGATTCCGCGCATCGCCCAGTCCATACCATGCTTCGGCGCTCAACGAATCGGTGGCGACCAGCGCGGCGTACACGCGAATCGCCTCACGGAGGTCGGCCCTTCCGGCGGTGTCCCGCTGGAGGCGCGTCAATCCGCGCGTCAGGTACAGGTGACCCTCGACGAGCGCCCGCTCCCGGGGCGGCAGGCGGCCCCCCAGTGACATCGCCCGCTCGGCCAGCTGGGGGCCTAACGATCCACCGCCGTCGCTCCAGCCGCGCGTCAGCGCGCGCTTGTGAAACGCGAGGGCGAACGTCGAGTCTCGCTCCGTGGCGGAGGCAAACAGCGAGTCGGCGCGCTGGAGGTTCCAGCTGTTGAGCGCCTTGAGGCCCTCGACATACTCCCGATAGGCCTGCACGGACGTCGTCGTTGCCCGGGCGAGGTCCACCGTCGTGGCGGCGGTGCCGCCGCTCACGTCGAGCAGGTAGCGGGCGAGGGCATCGAACGTCGGGCGCGGATCGGCGGCGATACCTGTCGCACTGGTTTGCGAATTGAGGAGCTTGCCGCTTCCCGCCTCGTAGAGTCGCGCGGTCACGACCAGCGAGTCTGGCGTGGTGGACACCTGCCCCATGACGAGCGAGCCCGCGTTGGCGCGACGGGCGATACGCCGTGCCGCCTCGAGGCTGACACGGCCGTCGGAAATACCCTCGCTTTGGGCAAAATCCAGCGTGCGCTCGTAGTCGGTGACGGTGAGGTCCGTCCATTGCGACAGCGACAAGGTGAGCATGTTGACCGCGCCTTCGCGCAACCACTGCACCTCGTCGTTACCGCTCTGCACCTCGAACGGCACCACCACGAACGTCTGCCGCGGCGCCGCTTCCCGGTCCCCGAACACGAAGAACGCCGCCAGCGCGACCGCCGCCACGGCCACGGCGCCTCCGGCAATGGCCCACCGTCGCCGGTTCGAGCCTTTCGCCCGGGGCAACGCGACCGGCGTCGGGGTGGGGGTCAGCACCGCACCGCCTAACGACTCGGCCATCTCGCGGCCCGAGCTCCAGCGTGCATCGGGAGACTTGGCCAGCGCGCGATCAACCACCATGCTGTAACTCGCCGGGACGTTTGCGGCCGCCTCGGCCAGCGGCACCGGCGTCTCGGTCAGGTGCTTGACGAGCATGCTCGCCGCCGAGGCGCCGTCGACCACCGGCTTGCCAACGATCATCTCGTAACCGACGAGCCCCAGCGCATAAAGGTCCGAGCGTCCATCGACCGTTCGTTCACCCGTCGCCTGCTCCGGACTCATGTAACGCGGCGATCCAAGCACCACCCCGGTCCCGGTGAGCGAGCCTTCGCGCTCGAGCGCGCGCGCCACCCCGAAATCGGTCAGCATCGCCCGGCCCGTGTCCTGGTCGATCAGGACGTTCTCCGGCTTGACGTCGCGGTGGATGACGCCGTGTTGGTGCGCGTAGTCGAGCGCGAGTGCCATGTCGCGCAGGATCTCGGTCGCGCGCTCGGGCTGGAGCTTCCCCTCACGCTGGAGCCGTTCACGCAGCGACTCCCCGCGCACGAACTCCATGGCGAAATAGAGCTGTCCAGATGCATCGCCGGCCGAATACACCGTGACGATACCCGGATGGCGGAGCCGCGCGACCACACGCGCTTCCTGAAGGAACCGTTCGCGAAGCACCGGGCTCGACGCCACTTCCGCGGCAACGACCTTGATCGCGACCGGCCGGTCCAGCGTCCGGTCCCGAGCGAGATACACCGCGCCCATGCCGCCCTGGCCCAGCAGGCGCTCGACATCGTACTGATCTGCGAGCGCCGCACGCAGTCGCTCGATGGGGTCGTGTGGCGCGGTCATGGACGACCCAAGATACCTCCGGGAAGGGGGCTCAGGAACATTCCGCTTGTCATTTTGACACGTATCCCGGCCTTCGCGGAGGCTCTCCTGGTTCGTGCCGCCTTACGAACCGCGATTTGTGCAAGCCGATGCCCCACTCTGGGCTGGACCGGGGCAGACGCTGCAGGGTAGACTAGCCACATGATTTTCCGCCAACTCCCGAGCATGCCTGCATCGCCGAGAAAGCGTGTGCCGCGTGCGCTCGCGTTGGTGTTGCTCGGGCTGCAGGCACTGCTGTGGGGCGGAGGCCCGATAGCAGAGGCTCGCACGGCGGCGGAATCGTTGTACCGGTACTCCCATGTCGAGGACCAGGCGAGCACCACCTGTCCGCCATTGCACCGCCACGTCGACTGCCTCATCTGCCGGACGTTCAGTAACGGTGCGGTTCCCGGCTCTGCTCCTTCGTTGATCGCGATCGATGCGGACGTGGCTTCACGTCCGTCGCTGGTTGACGCCGCACCGGGTCTGTCGGGGCGGCGCGGATCACTTGGCTCCCGCGCCCCGCCTGCCGCCTGAACCGTCCCGCCACGTCGTACCCTAACGACTGACCGTCGCGCAATGGCGTAGCGGTCGCCGGCCTGGGACGACCGCCGTCCTGACGGGTCGGCGTCCGGTATCGGCGGGATGAGTTCGAGCCATCGGCCAGCGCGAAGTTGCGCCCACCGGCCTGATGGACCCGGTGATGCCCGGCATTCTGTGGCGCCGGCTCGCAAACTCCAACCAGCACCAGGACAGGTGATCCATGAACCCGGATTTTCAGCATCGTCGCGCACCGTGGCTGGCCGCGGTGGTCGTGGCGTTGTCATTGTTCGTTGAGGCGACGCCGGCCGCCGCGCAGCGGCAAGGCGAGCCTTCGTTCCACCCTCGCGACGCCAGAGCACCGTCAGCGGCGCGGAAGCAGGTGCCGCAGGGGCAGGCGAACAGCCGGCTGTTGCCCGATATCAGCCTGGTGGGGGACCTGATCGCCGATCTGTCACCCGATGGAAGCACGCAGGAGGATGGTGCGCGGTTCAGCATTCGCGAGGTGGAGGTCGCGTTGCAGGCGGCGGTCGATCCGACGTTCCGCGGCGATGTTTTCCTCGGCTTCTCTGATGCCGAAGGCGTCCACATCGAGCAGGCGTTCCTCACGGCGACTTCCCTGCCCTGGCATCTCGAGATGCGGCTGGGCCGGTTCCTGGCCCCGTTCGGCAAGCAGAACACGACCCACCGGCACGACCTGCATACGGTCGACCATTCGCTGGTCGGGCAGCGCTTGTTAGGCGAGGAGGGGTTGAAGGGGACGGGCGTCTACCTGGCTCGCAGTGCCGCACCCTTCGGTTTCTTCCAGGAACTGATCCTGACGGCGACCGAGGGACTTGGCGAACCCGGACACGAGCACGAAGAAGGTGAAGACGAACTGGTCACCGAAGAACCGACGAACAAGGATCTCGATGGCCTGGCGTATTCGGCGCGGCTCCGGAATTACTGGGACCTGTCGAACGCCTCGAATCTGGAGATTTCGGGATCGGCCATGACCGGCAAACGAGTGCGTCCCGCGCTCACATCGATCGGGAACGCCAATGCGATCGCGATGCGGCAAACAACGTTTGGCGGTGACGTGACGTTCCGCTGGCGTCCACCCCGGCAGGGGCTGTACAAGTCCTTCATCGCACAGGCGGAGTTCATGACCCAGCAGAACGACAATGTCGATCCGCTGAGCGTGCCGTCCGGAGCACTCACGCCGACGCATGAAGATGATTACTCGGGATATTATGTGTTCGGCCGTTACCAGATCTCCCGGCGCGGATACTTCGGTGCGCGGTTCGACGCTGTCGACGATCCCGAGTTTCTCGGCGAGCGCACCAATGCCGTTTCCGGATACTGGCAGTTCTATCCGAGCGAGTTTTCCAAGATTGTCGCGAAGTTCGAGCGCGTGAGCCCGAAGAGCTTCCAGGCATTCAACCGTTTCCTGTTGCAGGCGACGTTTGCGTTAGGCCCGCACCGCCCGCACCCGTTCTGAGGAGTCCTCATCATGATCCATACATCATTGCGTTTGGCGCTTGGCGCCATGGCGGCCCTGTCCGTCACGAGTACCGCCATGGCCCAGCTCAACGTCGTCACCAGCACCACCGACCTCTACGACATCGCCAGCGCGGTTGGCGGCTCGCACATCAAGGCGACGCACATCGGCGAAGGGTATGAGGACCCGCACTTCGTGCAGCCGAAGCCGAGTTTCATTCTGAGGCTGCGGGACGCCGACGTGTGGGCGTACGTGGGGCTCGACCTCGAGATCGGCTGGATGCCGCTGCTGCTCGATGGCGCACGGAACAGCAAGATCAACGCCGGTGCACCGGGGCACATCAACGTGTCCACGGTGATACCCGTCCTCGACGCCAACCAGCGCACCGATCGCAGCCAGGGCGACGTCCACCCGTTAGGCAACCCGCATTACTGGCTCGACCCGGCCAATGCGCGGAAAATCGCGGTCCTGTTCCGTGACCGGTTCAGCCAGCTGGATCCGAAAAACGCCGCCGCCTACCGGGCGAACGCCACCGCCTTCGAGGCGAAGCTCGCCGCCGCCGAACAGGGGTGGGCGGCCGACCTGGCCAGCCTGAAGGGGAAACCGGTCGTGGCGTGGCACACGAGCTGGCGGTATTTCGCGGCCTACACCGGCCTGAACATCGTCGGCTTCATGGAGCCCAAGCCGGGCGTGCCGCCGTCACCGTCGCACCTCGCGTCGCTGGTGGCCACCATGAAGCAGACCGGCGCCAGAGCCATCATCATGGAGCCGTTCTATGACCGGAACACCGCCGACAAGATCGCGCGCGAGACCGGAGCCAAGGTGCTGGTGGTCCCGCCGTCCGTGGGCGGCACGAAGGCGCTCACCGACTATGTCGCGGTCATGAAGAACGCCATCACCATGGTTGCCGGCGCCGTGCGATGACCGCACTCGTCTCCTTTCGTGACGCCGCGTTAGGCTATGGCCGCCACGCCATCCTGCGCGGCTTCACGCTCGACATCCTCGAACATGACTTCCTCGGGATCGTGGGGCCGAACGGCGCCGGCAAGACCACGATCCTCCGCACGTTTCTGGGCTCGCTCCGGCCGCTGGGCGGCACCGTGACCATCGCGCCGGGCCTGCGCTACGGCTACGTGCCGCAGCGCGATGCGGTGGACACGCTCTTCCCGCTCCACGTGCTCGAAGTGGTCCTGATGGGCCGCTACGACCGGATCGGGCTCGGGCGGCGCCCGACCGATGCTGACCGCGAGCTGGCACGCAACGCGCTCGACCGCGTCGGGATCGCGCACCTGGCCGACCGGCCGCTCACGGCCCTGTCGGGTGGCCAGCGGCAGCGGACCCTCATCGCCCGCGCGCTGGTCGGCGAGCCTAACGTGCTGGTGCTCGACGAACCCACCAACGGGATGGACCTGGTGGCGACGACCCAGATCCTGGGCCTGGTGCGCGACCTGCACGAGAAGACCGGGCTGACCGTCGTCATGGTCAGCCATGCCCTGAACGAAGTCGCCAACTACGTGGAGCGGATCGCGCTGGTGCACCAGGGGGGCTATGTGGTGGGATCCGTCGGCGACGTCATGACCCAGGAATCGCTCAGCGAGATGTACGGCATCCCCGTCGAGGTGAGCTCGTTCGAGGGGCACCGGATCGTGCTCGCCAGGCGCCAGCACACCGGGGAACACCGGCATGCTTGATGCCGTCCTGCTGTTCCGCGAAGCGCTGTATGGATCCCTGATCATTGCCGTCACCTGCGCACTGTTAGGCGTCTACGTCGTCCTGCGCCGGATCGTCTTTGTCGGCGCGGCGCTGGCGCAGGTGTCGTCGGCCGGGATTGCCCTGGCGTACTGGCTGGCCGGACACGGCATTGCGACCGGACTGGCGTCGCACCCCGAAGCGCTGTCGCTGGCCGCAACCCTTGGCAGCGTGATGTTCTTCGCACGCACCGTTCGGGGACCCGTGCCGCCTGACGCGCGCATCGGTGTCTGGTACGCCGTCGCCGCGGCCGCCGGCATCCTGCTGATCGCGAAAGCCGCCGTCGGCGAGGCGCACGACATCTTCCTCCAGGGCAACATCCTCGGCATTACCACGTCCGACACGGTCGAGTTGCTCGTCGTCTGCATCCCGGTCGTGATCGCGCTGTTCGTCTTCCAGAAGGAACTGCTCTTCACGTCGTTCGATCCGGAGACGGCGCGGACGCTCGGCTATCGCGTCACCCTCTGGGACCTCGCGTTCTACCTGGTCCTCGGCGTCGTCATCTCCGTCTCGATGCAGTTCGCCGGCGTTCTCCTCGTCTTCAACTTCCTGGTCCTGCCGGCCGTGACGGGCCTGCTGCTGGCGCGCACCATGGGCGGCACGTTCCTCGTGTCGTTGGGGGCGGCGTTGCTGGCCGCCGTGGTCGGGTTCGCGCTGTCGATCCCGTTCGACCTGCCCACGGGCCCCGCGATGATCACCGTCTCCGGCGCGCTGGTCGTGCTGGCCTGGCTGGTGAGGAAGGCGCAGAAGCAATAGAGAGCAATGGGGTCAGACTCGATTGGAACGCCCAGGCGTTCGGTCAAGGTCAAGTCGGCTCCAATCGAGTCTGACCCCATTGCTCCTCGCTATTTTCAGGGATGAACCGCCAGGACGCGCTCGACTACCATAGCCTTCCACGACCCGGAAAGATCGCGGTCGTCCCCACCAAGCCCCTCGCCAACCAGCGCGATCTCTCGCTCGCCTATTCGCCAGGCGTCGCCGAGCCCTGCCTGGAGATCGAGAAGGACCCCGAACAGGCGTATCGCTACACCGCGCGCGGCAACCTCGTCGCGGTCGTCACCAACGGCACCGCTGTCCTCGGGCTTGGCAACATCGGCGCACTGGCCGGGAAGCCGGTCATGGAGGGCAAGGGGAACCTGTTCAAGCAGTTCGCTGACCTCGACGTCTTCGACCTCGAGGTGAACTCACAGGACCCGGCCGACGTCATCAGGTTCTGCCAACTCCTCGAACCGTCGGTGGGCGGCATCAACCTCGAGGACATCAAGGCGCCTGACTGCTTCGTCATCGAGGAAGCGCTCCGGAAAACCTTGCGCATCCCGGTGTTTCACGATGACCAGCATGGCACGGCGATCATCACCGGCGCGGCACTGATCAACGCGCTGGATGTGGTGGGAAAGAAGATCGACGAAGTGAAGGTCGTTTTCTCGGGCGCCGGTGCCTCCGCCATCGCCAGCGCGATGCATTACGAACGGCTGGGCGTCAGGCGCGAACACATCGTCATGTGCGACAAGGCCGGCGTGATCTTCGAGGGTCGGGTCGAGGACATGGATCCGTACAAGGCGCGCTTCGCAAG
>CBIHMX010000054.1:0-9859 GCA_966211115.1 uncultured Gemmatimonadaceae bacterium
GGTCGTGCGGAATTTCGTGCCCGTGTTCCTCGGACGTGGCGTGACCCAGCTCTCGGGATTCGTCGACACGATGATCGCGTCACTGCCGATCCTGGGCACCGGCGCGCAGGTCACGCTGACCTACGCGCAATTGCTCTACGGCCTGCCGGTGAGCCTCTTCGGGATGGCGGTGTCGTCCGCCGAACTCACGGCCATGTCGGGGGTGGTCGGACATGAGGCGGAGGTAGCGGCCATCCTGCGCGCTCGTCTTGCCGACGGCTTGCGCCGCATTGCCTTCCTGGTGGTTCCCTCCGCGGTGGCTTTTGTCGCGTTAGGCGACCAGCTCGCCGAACTGGTTTACGGCGGCGGCCGGTTCGGCGCCGAGGAAGTACGCTGGGTCTGGGGCGTCCTGGCCGGTGCCGCCGTGGGACTGGTGGCGACCACGCTGGCGCGCCTGTATTCGTCGGTATTCTATGCGCTGCACGACACCCGCACGCCGATGCGGATCGCGCTGGTGCGGGTGCTGACATCGATGGCGTTGGGGGCCAGCCTGGCCATCTACGGTCCGCGCCTGCTTGGCCTGGACCCGAAGTGGGGCGTGGCTGGAATCACCATCGGCGCCGGCCTCGCCGGTTGGCTGGAGTTTTCGCTCCTGCGCCGGGCACTCCTGCGCCGGCTCGGCGCAGTCGACGTGTCTGTGAGGGTGCAGTTGATCCTGTGGGGCGCCGCGCTGCTGGCCGCGGCGCTGTCGTGGGGGGTCCGCCTGGTAAATGCCAAGGCGCCGATGCTGGTACGAACGGGCCTCATCCTGGGTATCTATGGGATGACGTATTGGCTCGTGACGTGGAAGGCGGGTATCCCGGAAGCCGTCGCCCTCCGCGAGCGCATTTTCAGGCAGCGAAAGGGAAGGACCAGGTAGCGTATGCGGCAGGCCCCAGCCGCGGTGCTGGCGAAAGTACCCCATCTCCCCGACACCCCGGGCGTCTACCTCTGGAAGGACGCCGAGGGGAAGGTGCTGTACGTCGGTAAGGCCAAGCGCCTGCGGTCGCGCGTGCGAAGCTACTTCACGGCCGACCAGACCGGCAGCGTGAAGACGCAGGCGCTGGTCCGCCTGATCGACGACGTCGACACGATCGTGGTGCCTGACGAGTCGCACGCGCTGATCCTCGAGAACACGCTCATCAAGGAGCACCGGCCGCGATTCAACATTTCGCTCCGCGACGACAAGTCGTACCCGTACATCAAGGTCACGGTCGCCGAACCGTTCCCGCGCGTATTCGTGACGCGGCGGTGGGTGGACGATGGCTCGCGCTACTTCGGTCCCTACACCGATGTCGGCGCCATGCGGCGGGCGCTCAACGTGGTCAATCGCATCTTCACGGTGCGTTCGTGTCACTACGACCTGCCCGAAGACACCCCCGAGCGCCCGTGCCTGGACTACCACATCGGCCGGTGCCTGGCGCCCTGCGTCGCGCTGCAGTCGATGACTGCGTATCGCATGATGATAGACGAGGTCATCCTCTTCCTCGAAGGCCGCACCGCGGAGGTCGTGAAGCGCGTCAGGCAACGCATGCAGAATGCGTCGAGCGCCATGGACTACGAGCGAGCCGCCGAACTGCGTGATGCACTGCGCCACCTCGAGCAAATGGATGAGCCCACAGTGGTGATGCGCGTGGAGGGCGGCGACCAGGATGCCGTGGGCTTTGCCAGGGACGGCGACGACGCGTGCGTGGTGGTGTTGCGTGTGCGCTCCGGCAAACTGGTCGCGCGCGACCAGCGCTTCCTCGAACACGTCGAAGGAGAATCGGACGGCGCAATTCTCGAAGCGTTCCTGGACGGACCATTCCTCATCGGATCTGACCGCGCGCCGGAACTGGTCAGTCCGCTGGACTTCGAGGTTGGCGTGCTGCTCGTGCCGACACTTGGTGCCACCCGGATCCGGAGTCCGCATCGCGGTCCGCGTCGTGAGTTGCTCGATCTGGCGGAGCAGAATGCCCGGCACCTGCTCGAGGAGTTCAAGCTGGCGTCGTCCGAGGCCGAAGAGCGAGCGACCAATCCGGTCTACGAACTGCAGCGCGAACTGGGTTTGACGAAGGTACCGCGGAGCATGGTCTGCTTCGATATCTCCACGAACCATGGCATGGACACCGTGGCATCGTGCGTGTGGTTCGAAAACGGACGACCGCGCCGGGCCGAGTACCGGAAGTTCCGCATCAAGACGGTGGAAGGGAGCGACGACTTTGCGTCGATGCGCGAAGTCGTGGGCCGGTACTTCCGGCGGCGGATCGACGAACAGAAAGCGTTACCGGACCTGGTCGTCGTCGACGGCGGACGCGGGCAATTATCGGCAGCCCAACAGGCGATGGCCGAGGTTCCGGTGGACCTGCCGCTCGTCAGCCTCGCCAAGAAAGAGGAGGAGGTGTTCATCCCGGGCCGGCTCGAGTCGCTCCGGCTTCCCCGGAGATCGCCGGCGCTCAGGCTGCTGCAGCAGGCGCGCGATGAGGCGCATCGTTTTGCCATCACGTTCAATCGCGTGCGGCGGTCAGCGCGCACGGTGACTTCGCGGCTGATGGAACTCCCGGGGATTGGACCAAAAAAGCGGCGAGCGCTGCTGTCCGCCTTCGGGTCGCTGGAGGGCGTTCGCGGCGCCTCGGCCGACAAGATCGCCGAAATTCCGGGGTTCTCATTGGCGTCCGCTAACAGGTTGCTCGAAGCCTTGCGCGAAGCTGCCACCGCGCCCACTGTGCCGGAACCGTTGCCATCACCTAACGACACACCCGCTCACGACTCGTGACTACCTGGATCCTGAAATGTTCGTCGTGCGACCATGAGGAAGGGCAGGACGCTGGCGTCGGGCTCTGCCCGGCCTGCGGCCAGCCCTTCCTGGTCCGGTTCACGTCACCCGCGCCGTCGCGGGGACAGATCCTGGCGCGCTGGGATCTCTGGCGTTATGCGGCGGCACTTCCACTGGCTGCTGACGAGACGCCCGTGTGCCTGGGCGAGGGAGTGACGCCACTGATCGAGGCGCCCGGGCTGGCCCGCCGGATTGGCGTTAGGCGGCTCTGGATCAAGGACGAGGGCGTCAACCCGACGGCGTCGTTCAAGGCGAGAGGGCTCGCCGCGGCCGTGACCCGGGCACGGACCCGGGGAGTCCCGGGACTGGTGGTGCCGACCGCCGGAAACGCAGGTGCCGCGCTGGCGGCGTACGGAGCGGCGGCCGGGGTCCAGGTGCGAGTCTATGCGCCGGCCACGACGCCACGTCCCATCCTCGACACCATTCGCGCGATGGGCGTCGAACTCATGACCATCGACGGACACATCGGGGACGCAGGCAGGCTCTCAGCGGAATTCGCGAAGGAAAGCGGCTTCTTCAACGTCGCGACCCTGCGCGAACCGTACCGGGTCGAAGGCAACAAGACGCTCGCGATCGAGCTCGCCGAGCAGCTCGATTGGAACCTGCCTGACGCGGTCGTCTACCCGACGGGCGGCGGTGAAGGTGTCATCGGCATGTGGAAAGCGTTTCAGGAAATGCGGGACTGGGGTTGGACCAGCGGGAGCACACCCCGCATCGTCGTCGCCCAGGCCGACGGTTGCGCGCCCATCGTTCGCGCGCTCCGCGAAGGTGCCGATCGCGCGACTCCCTGGGAGAACCCGACGACCCACGCCGCGGGTCTCAGGGTTCCAGGCCCCCTCGGAGACAGGCTCGTGTTGCGCGCGATTCGCGATACCGGTGGCGATGCCGCCTCGGCCTCCGAGGAAGCCATCCGCGAAGCGACTCGCCTCATTGCGTCAACGACCGGCATCGACGCCGCACCAGAAGGCGGCTGCGGGCTCGCGGTCCTGACCGATCTCGTGCAGCTGGGACGACTGGACTCCGCCTCACAGGTAGTGCTCTACAACACAGGAAGTGGAGCCTCGTATCGTTCGTAGCCAGAACAGCATCGGCTGGCACACCGGAGCCCGGCGTGTGTAATTTCAAGGCCGGTGACTATCGCAATCCTCGACCCCTTCAGCGGTATCTCCGGCGACATGACCCTGGGTGCGCTGATCAGCGTGGGTCTCGAGCCGGATTGGCTCCGCGCCCTCCCCGATCGACTCGGACTCGATGGGGTAGGAGTGCGGGTGGACCGCGTTATCCGGGGCCAGATCGCCTGTACCAAGGTCGATTTCGACATCCCGCCGCAACCGCATGGTCGCCACCTGCGCCACATCCGGGAGATCGTGCAGAAAGCCGATGCACCCGGGCACGTGAAGGAAAAGGCCGATGCGGCGTTCACGGCGATCGCCGGCGTCGAGGCGGAAATGCACGGGACCACTATCGAAAAGGTCCACTTGCATGAGGTCGGTGCGGTAGACGCCATTCTCGACGTCATGGGAGCTATCTGGGGCTTGAGCGAACTGGGGGTGTCACGCGTTTACAGTGGCGTGATTTCCATGGGTGACGGATCGGTGAAGACGGCGCACGGGATTCTCCCGGTGCCGGCGCCAGCGACGTTGCGCCTGCTCGAGGGACAGCCGGTTCAACCGGGTCCTGCCGGGTCGGGGGAATTGGTGACGCCCACGGGCGCCGCTCTCGTTCGCGTGTTGTCCGAGGGGCGTCCACCGACACATATACCGCGGCGAAGTGGCTTCGGGGCGGGGACCAGGGAGTTCGCGGATCGGCCGAATGCACTCCGCATCGTGCTCGCCGACGCGGTGGGCACGGCGGCCGAGGTCGAGACGCTCGACGTGCTGGCGACGGATCTCGACGATATTTCTGCCGAACATGTCGCGAGCGCGTCGGATCGACTGCGCGAACTTGGCGCGCTCGATGTCACGACTACCGCGGTGCAGATGAAGAAGGGACGGATGGGTGTCCGCGTCGAAGTCCTGACGCGACCCGAGTTGTCACGGCGGCTCGAAGACGAATTGTTCGCCACGACGACGACGCTCGGGATCAGGCGCAGCACCGTGGAGCGCCGCGCGCTGCGTCGTGAGCAGCGGACGGTAGACGTACTGGGGCACTCTGTACGAGTGAAGGTGGCAACGCTTCCCGATGGTGGTCATCGCGGGAAGCCGGAATACGAGGACATTCAGGTGGTGTCGCGCGCGACCGGGCGTTCGCTCGGCGACGTGGCGTCACTCGCGCTTGCCGCGGTGGAGTTGGAGTAACACCGCGGAGTACCAACGCCGCGCTCGCACGCGGTTCATCGTGAGGAGATTCATAATGAGTGCAATCCGTTCTGCTTCGATCGCCCTTTCCCTGCTGGCGGCGGCTGCGATGCCGGCCCTGGCTCAGGGTGAAGCCTGCCGCATCGATTACGGCAAGCCGGGGCAGGTGAAGGACGCCCTGAGGGCGGTCGAGACCGCAATCGTCGGTAAGCCGGAGGACAAGCGGAAAGCGTATGTCCGGGCGATCAACCTGCTTACCAAGGAACCGGAAAAAGTCCGGAGCAACCAGATCGCAGCGAACATGGTCCACGGCCGCGCGCTGATCGACCTCTCGTCGCTGCCCGACATGCCGCGTACGGTGCGGCGTGGCGACATCGGCTACACCATGGATCCCGATGGGCAGATCGACATGCTTGCCACCGCGGACTCGTTGCTCGATCTCGCCGAGTCGGAGATGCCGGCTTGCAAGGAAGAAACCGAGGCCTGGCGTCGTAATCCGTACAGCACGCTCGTGAACGATGCTGTGAACGCGTACAACGCGCAGCAGGTCGATTCGGCCGAGGTGCTGGTCCGTCGCTCGCTGATGATTTACGACAATTATCCCGTTGCGTACTTCGGCTACAACATCCTTGGCAACATCCAGCAGTCGAAGGATGACATGCCGGGCGCCATCGCGTCGTTCAGGAAGGTCGCCGAGTTGATGAAGGGCGACACGACGGTCGACGTGAATGAGCGGAAGACCGCAACGATCCTCGTCGCGCAGCTCATGATCGACGAAGGCGAAAAGGTCGAGGGTGCGGCAAAGACCGCGAAGATGAACGAAGTCGTCGCCTACCTGCGGGAGTACCTGCAGGAATTCCCCGACGACATGAAGGCGCAGTCGGCCATCGCCACGGCGCAGCTCAAGTCCGGTGACGTCGCTGCGGCGCGCCAGCTGTTCGACGAGATGCTCGCCAATCCCGACAAGTACACGGACCTCAACCTGCTCGAGGCTGGCGTCGGCGCCGCCCGTGCCGAACAGAACGCGATGGCCGCGCAGTTGTTCGAAGCGGGCCTGAAGAAGAATCCGTACTCGCGCGACGGCCTGTTCAACCTGGCGACGGTGTACACCGACTCCACGCTCAACAAGCTCGACTCGTTGCCTGGTATCCTGAAGCGGCTGCACGAGGTCGATCCGGAGAACCCGGACAACTCCCAGCTCTCCGCGCTTTATTGGCAGGCGCGCGCACGACAGCTTCGCGCGGCGGCAGAAGGAAAGGACCTCCCCGATCCGGCCGCGGTCGCGTTCAAGGTGGCCAACGATTCGCTGCTGTACTTCTACGAGAAGATGCAGAACGCGAAGGCCAGGGTGTCATTCAACCTCTTCAGCCACGATGAGGGTCATCACGTGCTCGCCGGCTCAATCGAGAATCGCGGCGACGAAGAGAAGAGCTACACACTCAAGTTGGAGTTCCTCGATGCCGCTGGCACGGTGCTCGAGACGCGCGATGTCGCGGTCGAAGGTGTTCGCGGAAAAGGCAGCAAGTCCTTCCGCGTCGAAATCACGGACAAGCCGGGTGTGGCCGCATTTCGGTACGCTCCATTCCCTTCGTGATCTGCGTCACAATTTTCTTTCTGTAGCGAGCGGCGACGTCGATTCCGGCGTCGCCGTTCTGCTTTTACCGGAACACTCCTTGCCACAGTGGCTTCGAGTCGTGATCAGCTTCGTATAGATTCAGTGCGCTGACGAGCGGGCCCGAGCGGCTTGCGGTCCCGAGCACCACCGATCAACCGAATGGAGAAATCAATGCGCCGCTTGATGACCCTCGCGCTTCCGCTCGCACTGCTGTCCGCGTGCGATCGTGAAACGCCTATCCCCGGGTCAGCGTCAGACACGGGCCTTGCCCTCGCGCGGTCATCGCGCGCCAAGGACTCGCTCATCATCGTGAAGGACTCGCTGCTCGCCATGCGGCAGCGGCAGTTGAGCGAGCAGAGCCAGATCATCGGGGACGCCACCGCGAGCGCCCGTCTCGTCGCGGAAATCGAGCGTGACCTGTCTCGCGTCCGATCCCTCCGCGTCTCCGGAGACACGACCCAGATCGAGTCGGCGATCCAGAACACCTCGGCTCAACTCGCGACGGTTCAGAAGAAGGTGACGGCGCTGATCAACCGGCTGAACGCGAGTGAGGCACGGCTGCGCCAGATCCGTAACGACAGCGCCAGTCATGCCGCATCGGATGCGACCACGCTCGCGCAGCTTCGCGAGCATGAGACGGCACTGGGTGAGCTTCGCACAACGGTCGAAGCGCAGCGCGCCGAAATCACGATGCTGGAGCAGAAGGTCGACAGCGTGGTGCGCGCGAACATCGTACTCGCCAGCCAGAAGGATTCGCTGGTCATTGTCGCGACGACCATGGAGGCGCGCGAGGATTCCGTGTTCGTTGCCATCGGCAGCGAACGCGAACTGACCGAGAAGGGTCTCGTCCGGCGCGAGGGTGGCACGCTGCTCATGTTCGGCCGCGGCAAGTCCATGGTGCCGGCGCGAACGCTCGATCCCTCGCAGTTCACCGTGCTTTCCAAGTCACGGGATCGGCAGATCATGTTGCCCCGGGCCGACAAGGAGTACCGGATCGTGTCGCGCCAGGCGCTCGAGTACACCGACCTGGCCCGTCCGCGAGACGCGATCGTGAAGGGTACGTTGACCATCACGGACAGCGAAAAGTTCTGGGCGCCGTCCAAATTCCTGATCCTCGTCGAGAAGTAAATCGACCAGCAGCCGAATGGTCTGCTGACAGCCGCGAAAAGGTCGGACCACCGGGTCCGACCTTTTCACATGCGGCATGAAGCGCGGCGGTCAAAGTCCTTTGGATTCATTGATTTCGCGACCGTGGCCTGCTAAGATGGTTGAGCATCGGCGCCCAGAGTATCGGATGCCAAACGAGGGAAGGCGCGCGCACGCCGTCTTCCCTTTTTCTCTCTTGGCGAAGCATGGTCACAGTCGCCCGAGTCCGCCCTGGCACGATCGCGGATGAACTGGGAATAAAGCCGGGAACCGAACTTCTGGCGGTGAACGGACGCGAAGTTGGCGACTTCCTCGACTGGGAGTTCCTGACCGCGGACGAAAACCTGCTCGTTCACGCGCGCCAGCCGGATGGCGAGGAACTCGAGTTCGATATCGAGCGGCCGGAAGGGGAACCGCTGGGCGTTGAGCTGGTGCCGCCATCGGTCAGGCGCTGTGCCAACCGGTGCGAGTTCTGCTTCATCGAAGGCCTGCCCAAGGGTCTGCGCCGGAACCTCTACATCCGCGACGACGACTATCGGCTGTCGTTCGCGTACGGGAATTTCGCGACGCTCTCCAACCTGAAGGAGCGCGACGAGCAGCGGATCGTGGAGTACCGGCTGTCGCCGCTCTACGTGTCGGTCCACGCCACGCCGTGGGAATCGCGCAAGGTCCTGCTCAACAACCCGCGCGTACCGAACATCGTCGAGCAGTTGACGAGGCTTGCTGCACACGGCATCCGTTTCCACTGCCAGATGGTCGTGGTGCCGGGGCTCAATGACGGTGACGTGCTCGAGGCGTCGCTCACCGACCTCTGGAACCTCGGCGACGCGGTTATCACCGTCGCCGTCGTGCCTGTTGGGCTCACCCAGTTCAACCATCTGTTCACGGGCGAGTCGATGAGCCGCGAGCATTCAGCCAGGCTTCTCTCGGCAGTCGGTCGGTGGAGTGACAAGGCTCTCCGTGAGCGCGGCACGCGATGGGTGTTCGGTTCGGACGAGTTGTACCTCCTCGCCGAGTTGCCGCTGCCGCCCGCCGCGTTCTACGAGGACTTTCCGCAGATCGAGAACGGCGTCGGTGCGGTGGCGTCGTTGCGGGCCCGGTTGGAAGAAGGCCTTGCATCGCTGCCGGAGATGCGCGGCCAGCGCATCGGGGTCGTCACCGGGACCGCCATGGCGCCGTTGATGGCTGATCTCGTCAGGCAGATCGAGCAGCAGACCGGGGCGACGTTCGAGGTCATCCGCACCGAGAACTCGCTGTTCGGTCCGGGCGTGACAACAGCGGGACTACTCGTTGGAGCAGACATGCGACGGATGCTGGCGGACCGGAATGACCTGGACCTCGTGCTCATTCCGGCGGAGTCGATCAACGACGATGGTCTGTTCCTCGACGACGATACCTTCGATGCCGTGCGTGCCTCGCTGAGCGTGCCGATCATGGCGTCGTATGACTTCGTCGACGTGCTCGCCGGCGATACCGATACCGCCGTCCTGGCGGGGGCGGGCGCCGAATGACCACGCCTGTCGTCGCGCTGGTCGGGCGGCCTAACGTCGGAAAGTCGGCGCTGTTCAACCGCATCGTCGGACACGACACCGCCATCGTGAGCGAGGAAGCCGGCACCACGCGCGACCGGCATTTTGCGCGCGCCGAGTGGCAGGGGCGTTCGTTCTTCCTGGTGGACACCGGCGGCATCACCGACGATCCGCGCGCCCCGATGGACGCC
This sequence comes from uncultured Gemmatimonadaceae bacterium, assembly GCA_966211115.1. GTDB lineage: Bacteria > Gemmatimonadota > Gemmatimonadetes > Gemmatimonadales > Gemmatimonadaceae > JABWBJ01. The sequence continues at coordinate 9,612 of CBIHMX010000054.1, forward strand.
GCGATCCGCTACCAGGTCGAACAGGCGATCGAGGAGGCGGACCTGCTGGTGATGGTCGTGGATGCCAAGGTGGGCCTGCACCCGATCGACCGTCGCGTGGCCGACATCCTGCGCGAGGCGGGCAAGCCCTTCCTGGTGGCCGTCAACAAGGCCGACAATCCCGGCGACCCGGCGTGGTACGAGTTCTTCGAGCTTGGGGCCGGCGATCCGCTGCCGGTGTCGGCGATCAACGGCAAGCAGTCCGGCGA
>CBIHMX010000055.1:0-9811 GCA_966211115.1 uncultured Gemmatimonadaceae bacterium
CCCGCCCTCGCCCGCGCCGACGTCGGGATCGCCATGGGGAGCGGGACCGATGTGGCCATCGAGGCCGGCGACATCGCCCTCCTGCGCCCGGACCTGAATGGCGTCGCCGATGCGATCGGCCTGTCGCGAAAAACGATGCGGACGATGCGCCAGAACCTGTTCTGGGCATTCGTCTACAACGTCGTCGGCGTCCCGATCGCGGCAGGCGTGCTGTACCCGGCGTTCGGGCTGCTGCTCAGTCCCATCCTGGCCAGTGCGGCAATGGCCTTGAGCAGCGTGAGCGTCGTGACGAACAGTCTGAGGTTGGGGCGGTGAGGCATGAGGACGTGAGACGCAAGAAACCCGAATTGACGAAGTCATGGCACACATTCATTCAGTAGGGGCGGCACCTTCGTGCGGTTGCGCGGTTCATGACTCCGGTCGCAAGGCCGTGGCGGTTGATCCTGATATCCGCGATCGCAACCTCAAGCGATTGCGCCGCATCGAGGGCCAGGTGCGCGGGCTGCAGAAGATGATCGACGAAGATCGCTACTGCGCCGACATCCTTACGCAGATTTCGTCCGTTCAGGAGGCACTGCGCGGCGTGGGACGCGAACTCATGCGGAACCACCTGAAACACTGCGCGACCTCTGCCATCAAGGCCGGACCGGAGGAAGCGGAACCGATGTATGATGAACTCATCGACCTGATGTACCGGAACCTGCGCTAGAACCCTCTCACTCCCGCTTCGTCCCCGGCTACCTTGCCTCCGTGCGCCGCCTGATCGCGCTCTTCAGCCTGATGAGCCTCACGAACCTCGTGTTCGTGCAGGCCGGCTCCGCGTGCCCGCTGGTATCCGCTCCGCACGAAAGCGCGGCACCGACGGGCGTCCACAGCGAACATGGATCGAGCGACGCACCGGTGAGCCACGAGATGGTTCACTCGATGCCTGACGAGGGCTCGTCGCATGGTTCGCCATGCCTGGCCATGCAGGCCTGTGTCGCGACGCTCGACGTGGCCACGGATCCTGTTGTTGTGGTTGTGAAGCGGCCCATGCGTGTCGACGGGACATCAGACGAGCGCCCGCCATCGTTGACATCGGCACCGGAAATACCGCCTCCCAGGGCCTGACGAACGGCAGGCCATCGCGCGTCCACTCGCGGCCGCGCTCAGTCAGAATCCCAGGGAGAAGCACCGGATGTCATCCAATGTTGCCGCGCTCGCACAATGTGCGGCGCGTCTGGTCCGATATGGCGCGACGCTCGCGATTGCGCCGGCGATCGCACGCGCCCAAACCGACTACTTCAACCTCGATCGCGGCCGCCCCCTCCACGTGCAGGATGCGGTGGCGATCGAGCGATATGCACTGGAGCTTCAGGCGGCACCGGTCCACTTGTCTCGCGGGCGATCGGGTCGCGACGTCTGGACTGTGGAGCCCGAACTTTCATGGGGCATGATGCCGCGTACACAACTCGGGCTCGGCGTTGCCGTGATTCACGTGCCGGGGGTCAACGGACTGCGGCAAATAAACCAGACCTCGCTCCATCTTTCGGCGCTGCATGCGCTCAACGTCGAAAGCCTGACGCTTCCGGCGTTCGCGCTGAGCGCGGGACTCGACGTGCCCTTCGGTACGTTCGCCACTCCACGCACCTATCCGAGCGTGGGCATTGCCCTCACGCGAACGACATCGATTGGCCGATTGCATGCCAACGCGGACCTGGGCCTCGCCGAAAGCGAACTGGCCGCGCCTGACGACTGTGGCCCACAGGATCCGCTCGCTCCCCACGATCAATCAAGATGGGTGGTCGGTGTGGCGGTTGATCGCGCGCTGGCATTGCGGTCGATGCTCGTCGCCGCCGAAGTGCTCGTGCGGCGCCCGGTCATCGCCAACAGCGACGTGGAATGGCGGGCGGCCGGCGGAGTTCGATGGCAGCTCGATCCACGCTGGTCCCTGAATGCCGGGATTGGCCGAGCGTTCGGGTTTGCGAGGGAATGGTCAGTCACGTTCGGGGCCGCGCGCTCGATCGGACTCGTCAGGCTGATGCCGGGAGGCCAGCGATGAGGTTAGCGCCAGGGCTCTTCATCGCCGCCATCCTGATTTCAGGGGCACCGGCTCGCGTCGATGCGCAATGGTCGACCGTCGATCACCAGTACTACCTGCCCGCCGGCCATAACTGGGAGTTTCGCGCACGCTTCCCGGACGCGGACCGTTTGTTCAACGCGTTCGACTACGGTCACGCCATCCTCTACGAATTGCTGTGGGCACGCAAAGGAGAGGCGCTGGAAGGATCACAATACGACTTCATCACGCGCCGGCTCCTGATCAATCCACCGGACTTGCCGCTCGAGGAGTCGGCGATCGCGCCGGGCTACAGCCGGCTCGCGCCCGAAGCAAAGGCGATGTTCGAGTGGGCGCACCTGCTCCATCGCCAGGTCTACGACGTACTGGCCGACGTCAGGCTGAACGAGGCACAGCGGGACGCTGAGGTCCAGCGGCTGCTCGCGTATTACCGCAGCCGGCCGGACCTGGCGTTCAGCGCAAAGCCCAAGGGCATGTCATTGATGGAGGGTCAGCCGTATTCGCTCGCGTTCCGGAAGGAGTATCCGAAGTTCAACGGCCTGATCTGGTCATACCACTGGCTTCAGGTCGGCTTGTACGACGCACTGCTCGCGGGCGCATCGCCTGACGAGCGCGTTACGCTGGTCACCGCCACGGTTGCCCGGTTCCGCCAGATGCTGGACAATCCGCCGGCATCGATGCCGCGGGTGATGCCGATGACGGCCGCGATCGCGCCACTTTTCACGCGGCGCTATCCCGAAGCAGCGATGATTTTCGACAACTTGCACAGCCTGCACGATGTGATCTCGGACGTGCTCGCGAATGATGCGGTGCCACGCAACCGGAAACGCGCCGAGATCCTCGTTGCCATTGGCAGGTATCGCGACGATTCGACCGACGTGATGACGCCTCACGACTGGCGCGCCATGTCGAGTTCGATGGGAATCGAAAACCAGGGAGGACCCGCGACCGGAATTCTCACCGAGCCTCCTCGGCCCACGGCTGCGGTCGGAGCAACAATGCCGGGTCACGTGGGCCACCCCGCGCCGCCGACCGATTCTGTGAGCGCGATTGCCGACTCGCTTCCCAGGGTGAGTGAGGCGGCGGCGAAGCAGCGCCTGGTGGATGCGCTATTCCGTTTGCTCGCGGATCCGGGTGTCCAACGCAGTATTGCGGCTGACTCGAGTCTGCACCGTTTGATGGTGGACCTGGTTCCGGTGGTGCCTGAAGAACACCGGGATCACTTCCGCATGCTATTGGGCATCCCGCCCGACAATCTCTGGAAGGAGGAGTACGCAAAACCGCTACCGGGCTGATCTTCCTGATCGTGACCTGCGGCACGTCGCTCGTCACACCGGTAGGCGAGGTGCCGAACTGTTCCAGAACCTCTTGACGACTGAAGGCTATAACATCGTAGCCAGCCACGGAGGGCTCCATGTCGCCACGCGCCGCTCGTTATGCAGTCATCAGCCTGTTCCTGCTTGCCTGCGGCCCGACCGAGGACGCACCAGCGGCAGATACCGGCCTGATGGCGACCGACACGGTCGCGGGAATGGTGCAGGGTGGAGTGCCACGCGATACGTCGGCACGACAGGACTCGGCGGCACGTGGTCGGCAAGGCAATCCGAGCCTGGATCCTGTCGATACCGTGCCGGTCCGGCGCGCGCCGCCCAGCTCACAGTCCATCGTGGATACGGCGAGCCTGGCAACGATCCAGAAGATCGTGGCGACGCACCCTCAGCATGTCGACAGTGCGCTCACGGCCATGACCGGGGAATTGAAGCGGTTGAATCGGCAACCGTCAGCCGAATGGACGGCGCTGCACGATTCGGTGAAGGCCGACCTGGACAAGTTGGCGAGCGTAGGCGACGGTGAGCTGGTGACCTTCTTTCGCGCGCACTACGCGCGGTTTTCGCGATGCATGCAGATGCACCGGACGGCGATGGCCGGTCCGCCCGGTGCCTAACTGTCGTTGAGCACCAGCGTCCACTCGATCGGGATCGACGGATCGAGCGAGTCGCGCACCGAACAGTACTTGTTGAGGGCGAGGTCGATCGCGCGTTCAGCTGACTCGCGGTCGATGCCGTCGCCTGCCAGGCGGTAGATCATGGCGATCGACGTGAGTCTCGCCGGCACCGTCGATGCCCGTTCGCCGCGCACGTCGATGTCCAGCGATGCCAGTGGAGTGCGGCGCTTGTTCATGATCGAGACGATATCGATGGCCGAACAGGTGGCGAGCGCGCTCAGGAGCATGTCCACGGGTCCCGGCCCGCTGACCTTCATGCCATCGATGCGGACCGTCGTCTTGCCCGGCTCACCGGCGTCGAACGCCTCTCCCTCTGACCAGCGGGCAACGATGTGATTGACGCGCTTCTTGCCCTGCGCCTGGTATTCGCGAGTGACGCTCATGTCGGTCGGGATGGTAGCTTGAACGCTCTGGCCTGGCTCATGAAAGCTAATCTCACTCCCGCCTTCCGCCCTCTGTAAACCGATGGGTCAATATCGACATCACGTCTTTGTATGCACGTCGGGCAAGACGTGTCCAACCCAGGGGGCAAAGGAAGTCCACGAGGCCCTCAAGAAGGGCGCATCGGAACGGGGATTGAAAGGCGTGGTCAGGATCAATCACGCCGGCTGCATGAACCAGTGCGGGCACGGACCCATGGTCGTTGTTTATCCGGACGATGTCTGGTATGCCGGCGTCGACCCGCAAACGGCGATTCGAATCCTCGATGAACACGTCGTCGGCGGCCGGCCGGTCGAGGAAGCTCGTTATGTAGCGCCGCCCGGCGACAACAAACTGGTCGATTGACGTGACGGAGCAGGCAATACGGGGTCAGACGCCATTTTAGCGGAGCTTGCGGATTTCCTCGTCGATCGCGGCGAGGTGGCGCTTCCAGACGTGGATGGCGTATCGCTGAAAGTTCGCATACGCATCCGGGTTTTCAGCCAGGTAATTCGCCAGTCGCTGGCGGCCCTTCTTTACGTTGCAGGCCCCGCAGGCGGTCACTAAGTTGCCACCCGACCGGTCGCCCCCGCGCGAGCGCGCTTGCAGGTGATCGACCGTCAGTGCCTCGGCAGGGAAAACCTCCCCGCAGAACACGCACCGATAGCCATCGCGCGCGAAGATCTCGCCTCGGTTCATGCCGGATCCCTTCAATTCGCGTCGACTGATTTTCGGGGCCGCCCGCAAGTTCCTGCTCGACGCCGTCGATCGGGAGCCTGAAAAACGCCCCGAGGAAGAGTTACCGCGACTCACACCCCGCGCCATAGAGAGAACGCGCATGCCACGATCACGGGAACGTATACTCGCCAACCTCGACGAGATGTACCGCGAGGCCTTCGAACGGGCCAAGGCCTCCGGCGACGATTCGCAGATGGTGACGCTCGACTTTGCCTATCGACGAGAACAACTCTATTTCGAGATTCTCCTCGATGTTCGCGACGCCATCGAACGCAATCGGTAGCGGAAATCAATCAAAAGAGAGTGAATCGGTCGCGGTCGCGGGCGTTTCTCACCACGCTGGGGCGTTAGGCAGTACGGCGTCACCGGCGACCTCGCGATCGCGATGGATCGCACCGTGGCATCCGAAGCCGCCGGTGACCGCCAACAACGAACCGCGCCTTCATCACCGGTTGCCTGCGACCCCAAGGCTGCCACTAAGCGGCGCTCTGCTGGCATTCGGGGTTCTCCCGATCCAGCCTATAACAAGGCGGCTCTTCCATTCCATATTAAATGCAGACTATCGTACATGACGGATTTCCGTCCTTATATCTGTGACACATTAATATGGACGATACCGCAGTCTCAGCCCGCGCGGGTCGCTACGAAAAGCAGCCGGCCAATTACCGGGCATTCATGCCGGTACCTCTACCGCCGGTCCCGCCGGTATCACTCACCGGCGAGCTGCAGAGCCTGCTGTCCGCCGCCGACTGGCTTCTGGGACGTCTCGATGGATCGGTACTCACTCTCCCGAATCCCGATCTCTTCGTGTTCATGTACGTCCGCAAGGAGGCCGTGCTCTCCAGCCAGATCGAGGGCACGCAAAGCTCACTCCAGGACCTCCTCGCCGCCGAAGCGCAGTTGTTCGAACAGGACCTCCCTCGCGATGTAGCCGAAGTCATCAACTACGTGCGGGCGATGAATCATGGGCTGGCGCGCCTGAATGACTGCCCGGTTTCGGTTCGACTGATTCGCGAGATACACGCTGAGTTAATGAATGGCGTGCGCGGTGGACGCCTCGCGCCTGGTGAGTTACGCAGCAGCCAGAACTGGATCGGCCCCGCCGGTTCCACCCTCAGCACAGCGACGTTCGTTCCGCCGCCGCATCATGCAGTCCCCGACGCACTCAGTGACCTGGAGAAGTTTCTGCACGCCGAGGACGAGCTCCCGGCGCTGGTGAAAATCGCGCTTGCCCATGTGCAGTTCGAAACCATCCATCCGTTCCTCGACGGAAACGGTCGTGTGGGAAGGCTGCTCATAACGTTCCTGCTCACTGAGCGTGGCATCCTCCACAAGCCGGTGCTCTACCTGTCCCACTATTTCAAGCAGCATCGTCAGGCGTACTACGACCAATTGCAGTCCGTTCGCCTCCATGGTGACTGGGAAGGTTGGCTCAGGTTCTTCCTGCGTGGTGTCACCGAGGTCGCGACGGAGGCGGCGGAAACCGCCCGCCGCGTCCTGCAACTGCGGGAGCAGCATCGCCTGGCCATCACCGAACGGCTCGGTCGCTCGTCAGGCAGCGGACATAAAGTGCTGGAGTCGCTGTTCGACCGGCCGATCGTCAGTGTGAGCGAAGTGCGAGAGATGACCGGCACATCGTACGCGGCGGCGAATACGCTCGTGAAGCGACTGGTCGAGGTGGGCGTGCTCAGCGAAATGACCGGCTTTGCCCGTAACCGTCGCTTTCGTTATGCACCGTACATCGCACTCTTCAGCGAGGAATCGCCGGAGGCCCACGGATGAGCCAGGCAGCGCAGCAAGTGAAGTTTCCACGGTACACACGAGCAGGCATCCTGTTGTCGATCCTTCTCACGGCATGTGATATGAACTCGAGCGCCGGCATGTCGATCGCCATCGTCAACGCAAAAGTCTGGACGGGTGACTCGACGCGTCCGTGGGCGGATGCCATCGCGATCAACGGTGACACGATCGTCGCCGTGGGTTCCTCGGCCGAAATCCGCAAGCTGAACGCTGCGCGCGTCGTCGACGCCAAGGGTGGGATGGTCACGCCCGGATTCATCGATGCCCACGTCCACTTCATCATCGGCGGATTCCGGCTCTCCTCCGTCCAGCTTCGCGACGCAAAAACACCCGAAGAGTTCACGCGTCGCATCCGCGAATTCGCAGCCACTGTACCCGCCGGAACCTGGATCACCGGCGGCGACTGGGACCACGAGCAATGGGGAGGAACGCTCCCGACGCGTGAGTGGGTCGATTCCGTCACCCCTGACCATCCGGTCTGGGTCAACCGGCTCGACGGTCACATGGCGCTCGCCAACAGCGCGGCGCTCGCGGCCGCGAATGTCTCCAGAACGACCGGCGACGTCTCCGGAGGCGAGATCGTGCGGACGCCGACCGGCGAACCGACGGGCGTCTTGAAAGACAACGCGCAGGATCTCGTCAGCCGGGTCGTGCCGGATCCAGCGCCTTCGCTCGAGGATCGCGCCCTCGATACGGCGATGACGTACGTGGCCGCGCAAGGCGTGACCACGGTTCACAACATGGGGACGTGGAACGACCTCGCCATCTTCGAACGCGCCCGAGCGGCCGGCCGCCTGCGCACCCGGGTCTACGCCGCCGTGCCGCTCGATACCTGGGAACGATTACGCGACACGGTCGCGGCGCGCGGCACCGGCGACGACTGGCTCCGTATCGGCGGTCTCAAGGGATTCGTCGACGGTTCGCTCGGCTCCCACACCGCGGCGATGCTGGAACCATTCACCGACGCACCTAACGACCGCGGCCTGTTCGTCAACACACCGGAAGACCTGTACACCTGGACGTCGGCCGCCGACAAGGCCGGCCTGCACGTCATCATCCACGCCATTGGCGACCGGGCCATCCGGACGTTGCTCGACACGTACGCCCGCGTGGCCGCGGAAAATGGTGTGCGTGATCGACGATTTCGCATGGAGCACGCACAACACATCGCGCCCGCCGACATGCCGCGATTCGCCGAGCTTGGTGTCATCGCCAGCATGCAGCCGTACCATGCGATCGACGACGGCCGCTGGGCGGAGCGCGTGATCGGTCCGGAACGAGCGAAAGGCACCTATGCGTTCAAGTCGCTGCTCGATGCGAAAGCGACGCTCGCGTTCGGTAGCGATTGGTTCGTCGCGCCGCCCACGCCCATCGAAGGCATCTATGCCGCCGTCACGCGCCGGACGCTGGACGACCGGAATCCCGGCGGCTGGATCCCCGACCAGAAGATCACCGTCGAGGACGCGCTGCGCGCTTACACGACCGGTTCAGCGTACGCCTCCTTCGAAGAAGCCCGAAAAGGAACGCTGGCGCGCGGCAAGCTGGCCGACCTGGTGCTTATCGACCGCGACCTGACAGTCATCCCGCCCGAGACCATTCGCGACGCGCGTGTGCAAATGACCGTGGTTGGCGGTCGCGTCGTTTTCGAGCGGCAATAGGAAAGGCCGCCCGCGTTCGCGAGCGGCCAGGCACTTCAGGCTGACGGCTGGTCTACGACCTGAAGATCACCACGGCGATGGCCGTGGCCACGATGAGCATGGCGACGAATGCCAGAAGCCGAACACCGAAACTGGACGATACCGGGGCGCTCGGAGCAGTGAGCTGCTCCTGCCAGCGTGGGTGACGACGGACTTCGGTGTGGGTGATCGACATGGCCAGCTCCGGTAGAACGCGCAGCATACGACACAACTCGAGTCGTACATCTGCAAAGGGCGGGCCAATGATTAAAGTCCGCTTACCAGGGACTTCCGTCCCCGGAAATGGTCACGTCACGGCCGCCATCGCTCTCCGCTCTCAGCCATCTCCCCTAGAACTTCACGATCTCCGCGATTGCCTTCTTGAAATCGTCGATCTGCGGAAGCGTCGCGTCTTCGACCTTGGGCGCGTAGCCGACATAAGTGTCCATCGAAGCAACACGTTTCACCGGCGCATCGAGCCAGGGGAAGCATTCATCAGCAATGCGCGACGCGATCTCGGCGCCGTATCCCCAACTGATCGAGTCTTCGTAGCCAACGATCACGCGGTTGGTCTTCTTCACCGACGCGAAGACGCGCTCCTCATCCCAGGGCGACAGCGACCGCAAGTCGATGACTTCCGCCGAGATTCCCTCCTCGGCCATCTGGTTGGCGGCGGCAAACGCGCGCTGCACCGTCGCGCCATACGTGACGATCGTTACGTCTGAACCCTCGCGAACGGTCTTCGCTTTCCCGAACGGGATCATGAAGTTCGGGCCCGGATACGCCGCCTTGTTGTACGTCTGCCGGTACAAGTGCTTGTGCTCGAGGAAAATGACCGGATCCTCGCAGCGAATGGCGGTGCGCAGAAGGCCGGCTGCGTCGAGCGCGGTTGCCGGGCAGACGACTCGCAGGCCGGGGCAGTGCGTGAAGAGCGACGCGCCGGTTTGCGAGTGGTAAATGGCCCCGCGGATGTAGCCGCCGTAGGTCGTCCTCACGACGACGGGCGCTGCAAAAGCATTGTTCGAACGCCAGCGCATCGTCGACAACTCGTTCCGCAACTGCATGTACGCCGGCCAGATGTAGTCGAAGAACTGGATCTCGACGACCGGCTTG
>CBIHMX010000056.1:0-9802 GCA_966211115.1 uncultured Gemmatimonadaceae bacterium
GCCCCATACCGATCCTTCAAGTGCCGCGCCCAGATCCGGCGCGCCGCACGCAGCTTCGCGATCTCCTCGAAGAAGTCGTTGTGGATGTCGAAAAAGTGCGAGAGCCGCGGCGCAAAGCGGTCGACGTCCAGCCCTCGCGCCATCCCGCGCTCGACGTACGTGAATCCGTTGGCGAGCGTGAACGCCAGCTCCTGCGCCGCGGTCGCTCCCGCCTCGCGGATGTGATACCCGGAAATCGAAATCGTATTCCACTGCGGCGCATGCTCGGCGCCCCACTCGAACAGGTCCACGATCAACCGCAGTGCGGGTTCGATGGGATAACACCACGCGTGCTGCGCCATGTACTCCTTCAGGATGTCATTCTGCACGGTGCCGCGCAGTTGCGTCGACGACACCCCCTGGCGCTCGGCGGCCGCGACGTAGAAGCAGAAGAGGATCACGGCCGGCCCGTTGATAGTCATCGACGTCGACACCTGGTCGAGCGGGATGCCATCGAACAGCGTCTCCATGTCATCGAGGCTGGAGATCGCCACGCCGGTCTTGCCGACTTCGCCCTCGGACCGCGGATGATCCGAGTCGTACCCCATCAGCGTCGGGAAATCGAAGGCGGTCGACAGCCCCGTCTGGCCGTGTTCGAGCAGGAACTTGAACCGCTTGTTGGTGTCGTGGGCGCTGCCGAACCCGGCGAACTGGCGCATCGTCCACAGACGGCCGCGATACCCCGACGGATGGATGCCCCGCGTGTACGGAAACTCGCCAGGCATCGGTAACGACGCGGCATCCAGGTGCTCGACATCGAGCGGCGTGTACACCGGCTCGACTTCGCCCTCGGAGTTCACGAACGCCAGGTCGCGTTTCTCCGCCTTGGCATAACGAGCGCGCCAGTGCGCCACTTCGGCGCGGAGGCGTTCGATCTCCTCGTCCCGTTCGCGTTCCTTCTGGCTGACGTCGAGTGAAGTCATGTCGATATCCTGGCTATGGCGGGCGCGCCCTTGACGAGCAGCTCGTCCGCGATCCCGTACGGAGAAACCTCACCACGCTCGATGCGGGGGATCACCTGGTCCACGAACGCCAGGACCTCCGCATCGTTCCACAACCGGCGACGCAGCCGGTATTCGGCCACGTCCATGACCTGTTCCCGGAGACGGCGCCGCCGGCGTTCGCGCAGCGTGTCACTCTCCTCAAGATAGCGCTGATGACGGTCCAGGAAGGTGACGAGATCGGCCAGGCCCTCTCCCTTGTGCGCCGTGGTGAGGGTCACTGGCGGGGTCCACGTCAACGCATCGTCCTGGCGAGCCGCCTGACGAGCGGCCTTGCCCGGATTCGCCAGCACCTTGAGGTCGACCCCATGGTGCCCTGCCGCCTCGGCGCCGTGCCCGTGGCGGATGCCCAGCATCATCTCGATGTCGTTGCGAACGCGTTCGGCTCCGGGCCGGTCGGCCTTGTTCACCACGAACAGGTCGGCGATCTCCATCAGCCCGGCCTTGAGCGCCTGGATCGAGTCGCCGCTCTCGGGGACGAGCACCACGATCGTCGTGTCCGCGGCCCTGGCGATATCGAGCTCGCTCTGGCCGACTCCCACCGTTTCCATGATGATCCGGTCGAAGCCGAAAGCATCCAGGACATCGGCGACGGAGCGCGTGGCCGAGGAGATCCCGCCGAGCGAACCGCGGGTGGCGAGGGAACGGATGAAAACGCCCGGGTCGAGCGCGACCGATTCCATGCGCACGCGATCGCCTAACAACGCGCCGCCAGTGAATGGCGAAGTGGGGTCGACCGCGATAACGCCTACCTTCAGGCCCTCACGACGGAATTCATTGATCAGGCCTGTCGTGAGGGTACTCTTCCCCGCTCCCGGCGGACCAGTCACCCCGATCCGGCGGGCACGCCCGATACGGGGATGCAGCGTCGTGAGCAATTGCTCGAACCCCTCGCGCTGGTTCTCCACCAGCGACACCGCGCGCGCGAGGGCCACCGGCTTCCCAGCATCAAAATCGGCAAGGAGCGAAGGGCGAGGAGCGACCGACGCGGGTGACGTCACGGGTTGCGCACGGGAGTCGTGCCGCCCGGTGTCACCGTGCTCGCGGGTTCGTCATGTTCATCACGGATGTCACCCACCAGTTCCTCGAGCAGGTCTTCGAGCGTGAGCAGGCCGATCGTCGCCTGGGCGTCGTCCCGAACGATGGCCAGGTAGCGGCGTTCGCGCAGCATGCTGGACAGCAGTTCCTTGCACGAGGTGGTGGGCCGCGTATGCGCGACCGGCCGCAGCGCCGGCACCTCGGTGCCGGCATTCTTGAGCAGGTCGAAGCTGTACACCATGCCGACGATCTGGTCGAGCGAGTCCGCATACACCGGAACGCGGGAGTAGCGCGACTGCGAAACCCGGGCGGCCATGTCGCTCGGGCTGATCCCCTTCGGCAGCGCAAAGATGTCGGCGCGGGGCACCATCACGTCGCGCACCTTCTTCTCCCCGAACTGCACGACCCCGCTGATGATGGCGATCTCTCCGGCCTCGCCGACGCCCTCGAGTTCTCCCTCCCGCAGCAATTCTTCCAGCGCCTCCTCGTCCGTCGGCGGAGGCTCGGCCACGACGCCGGTCCGCTCGCCAACCACCCGCCTGACGAGGCGCAGCGCCGGATTCAGCACCATCTCGAGTGCCTGCAGCGGCGGCAGCAGGACGGGAATGAGTTGGGGCGCCCAGCGCCGGGCGATGGCGCGTGGCAGCAACTGGCCGACCACCAGTAACACCAGCGCAAAGATCAGTCCTTCCAGCAGCAGCATCGGGACCGACCCCTCAGCGGAATTCGCCAGGATCACGCCCGAGATGAAAACCGTGAGCGCCACGCCAGTGCTCGCGGCAAGCAGGAGGCCGTGTGGTCGCTCGAGATACAACGCCGCCGCGCCGGAGCCGCTCAATTGCTGTTCGACCCAGTGGCGCAGCCAGATGCGGCTCACCGATCGGACGGCCGTCGCCGCCGCCGTCAGCCAGGCGACGATGCCAATGGTCATGAAGAGCAACGTGGTCGTCGTCATGCGGCATGCCCCGACTTCGAGTCCAGCCGCTCGAACCCCACGCGCTGCACACGCCGTCGCTCGACCCGCTCCACGGTCATCCGGTACCCACCGATCGTGATCGACTCACCCTGCCGGGGCGCTCGCCCGAACTGCTCGTACACGAGGCCACCAACCGTCGAGATGTCCTCGCGCTCGAAATCGAAATGCAGGAGTTCGGACAGCTCGGTCAGCGTGAGGCGCGCGGACACGCGGACGCGCTTGTCGTCCACGTGTTCGATCGGCGGTTCCTCGACATCGTATTCGTCGCGGATGTCGCCGACGATTTCCTCGAGCACGTCTTCGATCGTGATGATGCCGGCCGTTCCGCCATATTCGTCGACCACGACCGCGAAATGGCTGCGCGACGACTGAAAGTCGCGCAACTGCCGGTCGGCGGGCTTCGAGCGGGGAATGAGGACCGCCGGCCGGATGAGCACCGACCATCCGCCCTCGGGCTCCCTTCCATTCAGCACCGACGGCAGCAAATCCTTGGCGTACAGCACGCCGATGACATTGTCGATCGTCGACGCGTACACCGGCACCCGCGAATGCTCTGACGCGCGAACCGTCTCGACCACTTCCCGCCACGTCGACGAACTGTCGATGGCGACGAGGTCGATGCGCGGGATCATGATCTCGTGCACCTCGGTCTGCGCCAGCCGGAAGACGCCGTTGAGCAGCACCTGCTCGTCAGGCGGGACTTCCGCTTCGGCCGAGACCACCGCCTTGAACTGCTCGGTGATCATCTCGCGATCCTCCTCATCCTCGAGCGGCGGCGGGAGCGCCGCGAGCAGCGCCTTCTCGATCCGCTCGTTCAGGATGACGACGGGTGACAGGATGCCCTCGAGCGTCACGATGACCTTCGAGAGCCGCGACGCGACCTCGATGCCACGGGCGTCACCGACGCTGCGGGCGATACTCTCGGAGATGCCGACCAGCAGGAAGGACGACACGACAACGACCAGCGCCGTGATCCATCCCGAGGTCGTGAACTGGAACAGCACCAGCGCGACCCCGATCCCGGCGCCAAGCTGGCCGAGGACGCGGGCGAAGGCCAGTGCGCGATGGATCCGTTCCCGCCGGGCACGGAGTTCGGCGATCTCGGGCGGCAGCTTGTCATCGGGGTCGAGGGACAGGAGCGCGCCGTCGGCCGTCGCGCAAACCGTGGCGATCAGCGCGCTGAGACCCAGCACGAGCAGGGCAATGACGGTCGTCACCAGACGCCCTCTGCCCGCGCCGCGGCGAGCCACCGCTCCTGCCGCTTCCACATCGGGGATGTCTCGCGGCCGTCATCATCCGGATGCTCGTGACCGATGGCGTGCATGACTCCATGCACCACGACCCGGGCCAGTTCCTCACGCACCGGGACCCGCCAGCGCTTCGCCTGCTCCCGGACCACGTCGGGCGCGACATAGATATCGCCGACCAGCGGCGCCGATTCGGCCGATCGGCCAAACGCGAAGGTGATGACGTCGGTCTCGCCGGTGTGCCCCAGGTGCTTCCGGTTCATGCCGGCAATCGTCCGCCGCGACACGAACGCGATGGACAGCATGGCCGACTTCACGCGTTCGCGATCGAGAACGAACGCGGCGAGCGCGCGCACCGAACCGGCCGCCAGGGCGATCCGCTGGCGGCCTGTATCGACGTCGATGCCACGGTCACTCCGCGTCCGCGGCATATGCCTTGATGATCTCCCGCACCAGCCGGTGCCTGACGACGTCGACGTCGGTCAGGTAGTGAAAGGCGATGCCCTCGATGCCGGTGAGGATGCGCTCGATCTGGATGAGGCCCGATTCCTCGCGCGACGGGAGATCGACCTGCGTCTTGTCGCCGGTAATGACGGTGCGCGAATTCACGCCCAGCCGCGTCAGGAACATCTTCATCTGGGCGTTCGTTGCGTTCTGGGCTTCGTCGAGGATCACGAACGCGTCGCTCAGCGTCCGCCCGCGCATGTAGGCGAGCGGCGCGATCTCGATGACCCGCGTCTCCAGCGCTTTCTGCATGCGCTCGGCGGGCATCATGTCCTCGAGCGCATCGTAGAGTGGGCGCAGGTACGGGTCGACCTTGGCCTGCATGTCGCCCGGCAGGAAGCCCAGGCTTTCGCCCGCTTCGACCGCGGGGCGCGCGAGGATGATGCGCCTGACGCGCTTTCTCATCAACGCATCGACCGCGGCCGCGACCGCGAGGTATGTCTTCCCCGTGCCCGCCGGTCCGATGCCGACGACGATGTCATTCTCGGCGATCAAGTGGAGAGATTCGGCCTGGCCCGGTGTCTTTGGCTGGATGACGCGACGCACGCCGGGGAGGACGATATGCTCGCCGCTTTCGGAGCCGTCGCGCGACGCTTCGAGCGTCATGCGCAGGACGTCATCCGCCTCGAGCGTCACCCGCTGGCGGGCGGCATCGATCATCTTCTGCGCGATGGCCTTGGCGCGATCGACGGATTCCGAGGGCCCGGAGACGGTGAGCGTGTCACCGCGCAGGGCGACCCTGACGCCCGTCTGTTTGGCCAGTTCGTTGAGGTTGGCGTCGTTGACGCCGGACAGCGTAAGCGGATCAGCGCCTTCGACGTTCAGGCGCTGGGTAATAGTGTCGTCAGGCATTCGTCTCCTTCACCGACAGGTGCAGCACCGACAGGTCCGCCGGGTCCACGTGCACGGGAGCGCCCTCGAAGAGGGCACGGGCGGCCGTGGTCTTCGGGAATGCAATCACGTCGCGCAGCGAGCTCGCACCCGCGAGGAGCATGGCCATCCGGTCAAAGCCGAGCGCAAAGCCGCCGTGCGGCGGCGCGCCGGAGGCGAGCGCGTCGAGCAGAAAACCGAAACGGCGCTGCTGCTCATCGGCGGGAATGCCCAGCAGGCGGAACACCGTCTGCTGAACGATGGGATCGGTGATGCGGATAGATCCGCTTCCGAGCTCATTCCCGTTGTACACCGCGTCGTAATGCAGTGCGCGGCAACGTTCGGGTTCGGTTTCCAGGTAAGCGATGTCGTCCGGGTGCGGCGAGGTGAAGGGATGGTGGGCAAACACCCGCTCCCCGCTTTTTTCGTCGAGTTCGAAGAGCGGAAAGTCGACGATCCAGCAGAACGCGTGATCGGTGAGTTTGGGCAAGCGAGGGGCAAGTGACGAACGCAAAGCGCTGAGTGCGGCACTGGTCGCCTTGTCACGTCCGGTCACGGCGAGCAGGAGTGTGCCCGGTTCGGCCACGATCCGCGATGAGGTAGTCTCACCGAGCGCCTTGACGCCCTGCCCTTCCCATCCCGCTGCAGTGCGTTTGGCCCAGATCAGGCCGCCGGCTCCGGCGCTTTTTGCGGTTGCGGTCATGCCGTCGAGCTCCTTGCGCGACATCTCCGCCGCGCCCGGGATCAGCAGGCCACGCAGCCGGCCGCCCGCGGCCACCGCGTCGCGCACGAACGGCGCGGCGTCATCGCCCACGTGTGGCGTGAGGTCCGTGATCTCGAGTGCATAACGAAGATCGGGCTTGTCGATGCCGTACTTCTCCATCGCTTCACGCCACGGCATCCGGCGGAATGGCGCGTCGACCTTCACGCCACCTTCGTCCCAGATGGCAACCAGCACCTGCTCGATGACGTGGAGCACGTCATCCTGCTGGACGAAACTGGCTTCGACGTCGAGCTGGGAAAACTCGGGCTGGCGATCGGCGCGCAGGTCCTCGTCGCGGAAGCAGCGCGCGATCTGGAAGTACCGGTCCATGCCGGCCATCATCAGCAACTGCTTGTAGATCTGCGGCGATTGCGGAAGCGCGTAGAACTCGCCGGGATGCACGCGACTGGGGACCAGGTAGTCGCGCGCGCCTTCGGGCGTGGGTTTGGTGAGGATCGGCGTCTCGATCTCGAGAAAGCCCATCGCGGTCATGACGCCCCGGGCGCGCTGCATGAGCCGGTGCCGCATAACGAGATTGTCCTGCAACTCGGTGCGCCGGAGGTCGAGGACGCGATGCTTGAGCCGCAGTTCCTCGGCGGCCAGCTTTTCGCCCTTGTTCCGCGCCACGGGGATGGCGGGCGTGATGGCGGGGCCGACGACTTTGATGGATGTACCGCGGACCTCGATGTCACCGGGAGCCAGCGCCGGGTTGCGACCATCCTCGGGCCTGGCGACAACGGCGCCTTCGATGAGCACGACCGACTCAATGCTCAACCGTTCGGCGACGGCCATCGCCTCGGGACCCGCCGTTTGCGGATTGAAGGAAACCTGGACCAGGCCAGTGCGATCTCGCAGATCGACGAACACGAGGCCACCGAGATTCCGGCTGCGATGAACCCATCCGCCAAGCCGGACCGGTTGTCCCACATGTTGCTGCCGCAGGACGCCGCATTGATGCGAGCGCAAACCTGTCGACAAACTGGCCTCTAACACGGAGCCTCCTGAACACGAAACGGGTTACGGGTTGCTGGAACTGCTTGCCTGGATGACCGGCCTGTGAGCGAACGCGTCGAGGCAGCGCTGGATACATGCGTGCAACGGTGACGCGAGAAAGTTGGCAATCTGTGTCAGGAGAGCGTCACGCGTGCGATCGCGAGCAGTCGTGAACATCGCGAACGGGAGACCATCTGGGCGCGGGTCGCGGATCCGGGCGCGAATCTCCGTCGGTAATGACGGCGCCGCGGGCGGGGACGCTCGCTTGGGGGTAGTGAGATAACATGATTGCAGGACTAATCTACGATTTGACGATGCAGTCTGGTAGTTAGGCCAGTTGACGTACCTTCTGAAGTCAGCCAAGTTAAGTCAATGCACCACAAAGCTTTTGTGAATAGCCTCAATGTCCCACTTGAGGCCGCGCCATTTCCCGATATTTGCCCGACGGAGCATCTGTCATGACGGCGGAACGGGAGACGCTTCTGAATCTCCGGCCCGACGATGCCGTGGCTGAACTGACCCGATTCATGTCGGAGATCGGTGCGCCGGGATATCGAGCGCGTCAGGTGGTGCGGCACCTGTGGATGAACCCGGCGCCATCGTTCGAGGACATGAGCGACCTGCCGCGCGAGCTGCGCGCCGGGCTGGCTGCTCGTTATGCACTCCCCCGGCTGGCCATCGACGTCGAACAGCGATCGACCGACGGCACCCGCAAGTTCCTGTTCCGGCTGGCGGACGGGCAGGCGGTGGAAGCGGTCGCGATCCCCGAAGGAAAGCGGCTCACGTTATGCATCTCGTCGCAGGCCGGGTGCGCGCTGCAGTGCGCCTTCTGCGCCACCGGCGCCATGGGATTCGCAAGGAACCTCGAGCCGTTCGAGATCGCGGGCCAGGTGCGGGAGCTGGCGTTCCTCGAGGAGCCCATCAAGCCGACCAACATCGTCTTCATGGGGATGGGCGAGCCGCTGATGAACTGGAAGGCGGTGGACGTCGCGCTCACGATCCTCAATCACGCGCAGGGATTCGGGATCGGCGCGCGGCACATCACCGTCTCGACCGTCGGCGTACTGCCCGGGATCGTCGCCCTGGCCGAGCGCCCGGAGCAATTCCGGCTGGCGATTTCGATCCACGCGCCGAGCGACGACCTGCGGCGGTCGCTGATGCCGGTAAACGTGAAGTATCCCCTGGCGCAGGTGATCGAGGCCGCGAAGCAGTTCGACCGGCGGGTGACGTTCGAGTACGTCATGCTGGGCGGGGTGAACGACGCCCTCGAGCACGCCATCGCGTTAGGCTTCCTGGCGAAGGAATGCGGCGCCTTCGTCAACCTGATTCCGCTGCACCCAGGCGGGACGGGGGCCTTCGTGCCCTCCACGCCGGCGGCCATGCGGCGTTTCACCGGCGAACTGAAACGGGCTGGCGTGGAAGTGGCAGTGCGGAAGAGCCGGGGCCTCGACATTGCCGCGGCCTGCGGCCAGCTACGGGTGGAACGGCTTCGACGGCGGCCGCCAGGTGCCCCCAAGCAGCACGGTGACGTCCAGGTAGCGTGACGAATCCGGGCGCGACTCCACCCGCGCCCCGCCTAACGCACGCGCCACCAGCTCGGCCCAGTCCTGCCGGCCCGACCGGGCAATCACCACCGTCGTGTCCTCGAACGGCGGCGGGTCGTTGCCGTAGCGCACGACGTCGAACCCCGCATCGCGCAGCGCGAACGTGGCCAGGCGCGCATACCCGCGCTGGCCGGAGTTGTTGAGCACCTCGACCTTGATGCGGACGTCGTCAGGCACGAGCACGGTCACGCGCTCCGGTGGCGCGACCGAGTCGCCTCGCCAGAAGGCGAACGCCACCGTGAGCGCCAGCACGCCGACCACGCCGGCCGCGATCCGTTTCAGAGTACCTGGTTCCATAACGCCGCGGTTTCCGGAAAGACCGGTTTCCCTTCCCTGATCGTCCACTCCAGCCTCAGTTGCACCACCTGCCGGAACACGCCGTCGAAATCGGTGGGCAGCGTCCGCGCGAGAAAGGCCCGCTCGGCCCGTGCAAAGGGCCGGCCCGGATCCAGGAAATCGGCCATGTAGAGCGCGCGACCGGTCCGTTCCCACGCGGCGTTACCTAACGTGTGCCAGCGGATGGCCTCGAGCACGTCCGGCCGCGATTCCCCCTCCGACGCCAGCCGGCTCGCCGAAGCCGGTCCGTGCAGCACCGTGAGCGGCCACGGCGCGTCCCCAGCCCACAGCCGAAGCTCGTCCTCACCGGCATCCCGCAGCGCGTCGTGCCACGCCCCCACGTCATGCCACGCCCGCGCCTCGTCAGTCGGCAGCCGCAGCTCCTCCGCCCACCGGTCGAGCAGCGCGGTCACTCGCGTGATGTGCGCGAG